>JAGHRU010000218.1 GCA_018066225.1 Candidatus Equimonas enterica | reverse complement strand
CAAGCCCATTTGGAACAACAATGCCTGGTAGTGTGTGAGCCACGCATTATAGGCTCGAACAACACACCGCGCAAACCAAAAAAACGATATGCCCAATCCGTTTTCACTCTCTGCCCTGCTGCGGCCACGCCCCGCAGATGGGCACAAAGGCACTTTCGGCCACGGCCTGCTCATCGCTGGTAAGTATGGCATGGCGGGTGCTGCTGTCCTGGCCTCGCGTGCGGCCTTGCGCTCGGGGCTGGGCAAGGTCACGGCCTATGTGCCGCAACGGCTGCTCGACGTGTTGCAGGTGAGTGTGCCCGAAGCCATCGTGCTCTGCACCGACGACGCACCCACCCACTTCGCTGTGGCCACCGCCGTCACCACCTACGACGCAGTGGCCATAGGCCCCGGCATCGGCACTGACGCAAGCACGGGCGCGGCACTGGCAGAACAACTCCTGCGCATCGGCACTGACCACAAACCCCTCGTCCTCGACGCTGATGCCCTCAACCTCATCGCGCAGCACCCCAGCCTCTTGTCCTCGGTGCCCGAGTCGGCCATCCTCACGCCCCATCGCGGTGAGTTCGCCCGCCTCTTGTCGGCCGCCGGCGTTGAGGCAGCGGATGAGGCCGCCGTGCAGCGCGCAGCCTTCGACTTCGCCCAGCGTCACCGCGTCATCCTCGTGCTCAAAGGCCATCCTACGCGCATCTATGCGCCGCAGATAGCAGGCACAGCGGTCGGCATCTGCCCTTGGGGCGGCAGCGGTCTGGCCACGGCTGGCAGCGGCGATGTGCTCACAGGCGTTCTGCTCGGCCTCCTCGCGCAGGGCTATGCGCCCTACGACGCGGCCCGTCTCGGCGTCGGTCTGCATGCCCTCGCAGGCGATGCGGCCACCACCGACCTCGGCGCACACAGCGTCATGGCCAGCGACATCATCGCCCACCTGCCCGATGCCTTTCGGAGTCTTACCGTTTAGTGCAGTTTTCGCTATCACGACATAATACACCACACCCCGTATGCTGATTGAGCATGCGGGGGTGTGACGATTAGAAGAGGCAGTGGCTATTTCACCACCTTGCGGCCGCCCTGAATATAGACGCCGCGATGCGTGGGGCTGCTGACGCGCTGGCCTTGGAGGTCGTAGAGCGCAGCGGCGGGGGAGAGGGTGAGAGTGTCGATGCCTGCCGTCTGGAAGTGGAAGGTGTAAGTCTTCTCACGCGCTGCCATCTGGGCATCACGCTGAAGCGGAGCGTCCTGTGAGCTGCGCACCTTGTAGAGGTAGCAGTCGTAGTCGTCGGGACGTACGGTGACGGTCTGCGTGGCAGTGGCTTCATCGTAGTCGTTGGCCATCACTGTGCCGCGCAAGGGCGTCACGACGAAAGCGTCGCCAGCCATGCCAGCCACTTCGCAGACTTGGCCTGCAACAGGCGAGAGCGGCATGCCGTCGTAGGTGAAGGCGCAGACTTCGCCCTCGGCAATAGGCGTAGGCTCTACGAGGAAGTTGCCCATCATGCCCATGTCGATAATGGCACGGAAGAGGCCGTTGTCGGGATATTCCTGCACGCCGACCTTGACATCCATCGGCATGCCCATGCCCATCAAATCGACATCTTCGAGATAGGCAAAGCCCTCGGTGAAGCCGTTCTCCGTGGTCTTGTCGATACCCGAGATGAAGAACGTGCCAAGTCCGGGTATGGTGAACTCGTAGCAAGGCTCGTTGCGGAGCGAATAGCCCGTGTCAAGATAGACGAGGCTCTGCCCCATCTGGTTCTCGATGAGTTCGCTGTAAGTGTTCTCCTTGATGGCGAGGCGATCAACGCCCACCTTGACAGCGATGGTCTGGCCGAGCGACTGCTGCATATCGATGTCGATGGTGCAGAAGATGTGGTTCTCGTCGAGAGCGGTGGTATAGTGCGCAGTAAAATCTACGGGCACAGCACCGAGCATCGGGCCAATCCACATCTGGCTGTCGTCGTCGCCCGCGGTGATGAAGAGCGACTGGCTGGTGGTGGCTTCGTAGAGGCCTTCGCGCGGTGTCGTCACGGTGAGGCCGTCGAGCAGGATATTGCCTACGTTGATGGCTTCTTCGCCACTGACGAGGCGGAAGTTGTGGAGCGCAAAGGCGGGCTCTCCCGTCATCGATACGCCGTAATCGATGGAGGCAGGCATCGGCTCACTGCTCTCGCCGTTGATGGTGACCACGAGGTCGTCGGTGTAGGAGGCATCGACGGCAGCGAGACCATTGGTGCCGAGCGTCACGCCGATGGTCTGGCCGAGCACGGCCTGCAAGTCGATGTCGATGCTGACATAGACCTTGCCGTCCTTGATGTAACCACCGTGCATGTTGATGGGCACGGGGGGCAGCATAGCGGCCAGCCACATCTGGCTGTCGTCGTCGCCATCCTCGATGTTGATGGTCTGCTGCGTGGAGAACGTATTGACGCGACCTGCCACGACATCGACATCGTCGAGGCGGATGTTGCCCACGCCGATGGTCTGTTCGGGCGTGACGAGGCAGAAGTTTTTGAGCTCAAAGCAGAGCTTGTCCGTGCCTTTTTCTTCGATGGTGAAGTTGGCTGTCATCGGCGCGCTGCTCTCGCCATTGATGGTAACAACGAGCGGCTCGGTGTAGGCCGTCTGCGCTGCTGAGCAGAGGGCGCAGCAGGCGGTAAAGAGAGTGAGTAGAGTTTTCTTCATAATTATATTATAGGGTTAATAGCGTTTAGAAGCCCCAGACGAGACCGAAGGACAGCGATTGGAACTCGGGGCCAAAGGACTTGCGGATGACATTGGTGGGGCTGTATTTCAAGTAAAGGCCGAGGTTCTTGTACGTCACTTGCCCCATGAGGTCTATGGCCAGTTTACTTTGGTGCACATGACTCGTGCGCTCGGTGTAGTCAAGGCTGCCGCTCTTGATGCTGTAATCGCTGAGGAAGGTGGCGAAGGGGACATAACTGAACATCGGACCGACGCCCACGTTGAAGCCCTTGCCCAAGTCGGCATGAAGCAACACGGGAAGTACGATGCTGAATGTCTTGATGCGCGAGAAATGGAGATCCTTGTCGGCTTCCACATCGCGGAGCACCATCTGCTGCGTTTCCATGTCTTTGGCGAAATAGTGGCTGCCAGTCATGCGGTAGTTCCGCCAATCCACACCAGCCTGTATGGTGAGCGAGAAGGGACTCTGCTTGCCGAGTTTAATCTCTGGACCTACGGTCAGCATAATCTCCCACGACTTCAAGGCCTTGGTGTCCATGGCTTCGGGCGCACCGAGGGCGGCGTTGCAGCCGGCGTAGAGGTTGATGAAGAGGTCGCGGTTATACCCGCAGGCTTTGGTGGCATGGGCACAATGGTCTTGACACGAAGGCTTGGTCATCTCATTCTGTGCCGAAAGGGTGACAGCGGACAGCACCGTCAGTGCGAAGGTATATACAAATTTTTTCATATAGATAATATAAATAAGGTATAAGTATCAGAAGAGGTAGCCCACATGGAAGTCGGCGTAGATGGGGTGCATGGCGAAGGAGATGGCGGTGAAGTCGCTGTGGAAGGCTTCGGTGAGTCCCCAATTCAGTGCTGCGCCGAGCGCGAGATGCTGCGTCAAGGCGCAGTCGGCCCCCACTTGCACACCGAGGCCGAAGTGGCGGAGGTCGTCGCGGAAGTCGTAGGTGGCGTGCGTCACCTCGGCACGCTCGCCCGTCGGGTCGTGGTGGCGGAAGTAGCCGGGCCGCTCGTCAGTGCTATACACCTCGCCGTCGAAGCGGCTGTCGAAAGCCCACTGCACATAGGGGCCTGCGCTCACCTGCCAGCAGCGGCCGATGTTGTAAGTGGCCAAGAGGGGAAGGGTGAGGGTATGTTGGCGCACGCGCGTCTTGACAGGGCCTGTCCATACGCCCACCATCTCTGCGCCGTCGTCGCCTGTCATCTCCATGTGGTAGGTCTTGACGGTGGCTTCGGTCCGCATGCCTTGCGTGGCAAAGCGCAAGCCTGTGAGCAGTCCCCAGCGCGAGTCGGCGAAGGTCTTGCCTGCCTTGACGGCGAGGCCGAAGTGTGCGCCGCTCTGGTAGGAGTCGATGTGGCGTATCTCGGCCGGTATGGGCAGCGGTGCTGTGCCGCCGATGGTGTAGCCCGCTTCGGCGCGGAAGTGCCAGCCATGGCAGGCGGCGTGGCGAATGAACTTGTTTTGGCTCACATCACGCGCGGTGAAGCGGCTCTTGGGAGTTGCGCTCTGGGCACTCACGGTGAGGGCACAGAGCAGCAATAGGAGGAGGGAGAACTGTCGCATAATAGGGGTAAGGGTGAGGAGGTTAT
>JAGHRU010000134.1 GCA_018066225.1 Candidatus Equimonas enterica | reverse complement strand
CCATAGTGCCGGGATAGGACATATAATCTATGATACCCTTGTAAGTCTCCTGGTTCTTTTCGATGAGATGTGGCTTGGCTTTACCTTTTGCGTCGGGCTGCAAGTCATATTCATGGCTTTTGAGGGTATATTCCTTCGTCTTGCAGAGAGCGTTGCAGAAGAGGGTGGTGTCGAAAGGCATTTGCTGCGATGCTTTGAGTATCTCCATGTAGAAGAGTTGGAACTCAGCCTGTGCAGCCCAATAATAGACATCAGCATGCTTGGTCGTCTTCTCGTTGGTCATCGCACCTTCAAGTACGGTGAGTGCCTGCTGGTACTTACCACCTTCGAGCATGCCTTGTGCCTTCGTAATGGCCGAATTTTGCGCTGTGCTGCAAAGTGCAAAGGCAGCAGCACAAATAGTAAACAAGATTTTCTTCATAATACTTTGTTGTTTTTGGTTGATTTGTTTGCTTTATTGATAAGAGAGAGAGTAGGGAAGACCTACATTATTCTTCGGCAGTAGTTTCTTCCGTCACCTCTTCTTCGTCATTGGCAGAAGGCACTTGACAGACAGAGGAGATGCGATCGTTGCGCTTGGTGAGGTTGATGAGGCGTACGCCCTGGGTGTTGCGTCCCATCACTCTCACGTCGCTCATACGCAGACGAAGCGTGATGCCGCTCTTGTTGATAATCATAAGGTCTTGGTCGTCCGTGACACTCTTGATAGCGATGACATCACCCGTCTTTTCCGTGATATTGAGGGTGCGCACACCCTTTGCGCCACGCTTGGTCTTGCGGTAGTCTTCCACGGAAGAGCGTTTGCCGTAGCCTTGGTCGCTGACCACCATGATGCTCTCATTTTGCGGGTCATTGACACACACCATGCCGACCACAGCGTCGTCAGGCCCATCGAGGGTGATGCCGCGCACACCCGTAGAGACGCGGCCCATGGTGCGTACATCCTGCTCATTGAAGCGAATGGCGCGACCACCGCGATTGGCAATAACGATTTCGTCGTTGCCGTTGGTGAGGGCGACACTGACCACGCGATCGTTGTCATTGATATTGATGGCAATGACGCCATTGGTACGTGGACGTGAATAGTCTGCAAGGCTCGTCTTCTTGACCAGACCACGCTCGGTGCAGAAGATGACGTTGTGGCTTTGGCAGAAAGCAGCGTCGTCGAGATGACGGATGTGGAGGCAGGCATTGACGCGGTCGTCCTTCTCGATGTTGAGTAGGTTTTGGATAGCGCGTCCCTTGGCATTGCGTGCGCCTTCTTCGATCTCGAAGACGCGCAACCAGTAGCAGCGACCCTTAGCCGTAAAGAAGAGCATAGTGTTGTGCATCGTGGCTTGATAGATGTACTCTATGAAGTCCTCGTTGCGCGTGCTCGATCCCTTTGCGCCTACGCCGCCACGGCTCTGTGCGCGAAACTCCGTGAGCGGCGTGCGCTTGATGTATCCCAAGTGACTGATGGTGATGACCACTTCGTCGTCGGCATACTCATCTTCGGGACGGAACTCGCCTGCTGCGGGGCAGATGATACTGCGACGCTCGTCGCCATATTGCGCTTTCACTTCTTCCAACTCACGACCAACGACTTGCATACAGTAGTCGTTGTCCGAGAGGATATGCTGATACTCCCTGATGCGCTGCTCCAATTCGTCGTATTCGCTGTGGAGTTTGTCCTGCTGTATATTGGTAAGCTGACGCAAGCGCATATCAACGATGGCACGCGCCTGTATCTCATCGAGTTCAAAGCGACTCATAAGACCCGTAATGGCATCCTCGGGCGTGACGGAGGCGCGTATGATGCGCACCACCTCGTCTATGTTGTCGCTGGCGATGATGAGGCCATCGAGAATGTGCTGGCGCGCCTTGGCTTGTTTGAGCTCAAACTGGGTGCGGTTGATGACAACATCGTGACGGTGCTCTATGAAGTACGCAATGCACTCCTTGAGATTGAGGAGCTTGGGGCGCATCTTGGTGGGGTCACTCTTGGAGGGTACCAGCGCAATGCAATTGACAGCGAAGCTCGACTGCAACTGGGTCAGTTTGTAGAGCTTGTTGAGCAGGATGCGCGCGTTGGCGTCACGCTTCACATCCACCACGATGCGGGTACCAGAGCGGTCACTCTCGTCATTGACATTGGCGATGCCTTCCACTTTCTTCTCATTGGCCAGCTGTGCTATGTTTTGCACAATGTCCTTGCGGATAACGCCATAAGGAATTTCAGTGATGATAATCTTGTCGTGGTTTGCACCATTCTCTATCTCTGCTTTCGCACGGATGATGATGCGGCCGCGCCCCGTCTCATAGGCCGAGCGTATGCCCTGTGTGCCCATGATGAAACCTGCTGTGGGGAAGTCGGGGCCTTTGATGTGCTGCATCAGTCCGTCAATATCGATGTCGGGATTGGCAATATAGGCCAAGCAACCGTCGATAACCTCAGAGAGATTGTGG
>JAGHRU010000026.1 GCA_018066225.1 Candidatus Equimonas enterica | reverse complement strand
GGCGTAGGCCACGCGGATGGCATCGTCCATGTCGGCCACTTCGCGCACCATCGTCGCGGCATCGCCAGCATGGGCGGCCCAGTCTATCTTGCCGCCTTCGGCCATAAGGAAGAAGCCCTTGTCGCTGCGCGAGAGGAAGTCGATGCCGGCCTGCGTCATCTGGGCGAGCGAGAGGCTGCCGTCGCCCTCGCGTCGGTCGATGGCGTAGGGCACGCTCTTGCGATTGATCGCGCTGGCAGCCTCGCTTTGCAGCAGGAGCATGCGCTCGGCCTTTGGCGCAAGGCTTTGATAGTCGGCGTAGCCACGCGCTATGGTGTAGCCCATGCTGCGGGCGCGGTCGTAGAGGTTGGCGGGCTGCGGGGTGCGCTTCTTCGGGTCGGGGGCAGGCAGATTGACCTTGCCGCTCTCGGGCTTGAGGAAATCAGAGCCTGCGAAGAACTCGTAGCCCGTAGCGGGGAGGCTGTAGCCTATCTCGTAGTAGCGGTTGCGGTCGGCGGCGTGGGCGTAGAAAGCCGCTGGCGTGGCGTGGTCGATGCTCACGGTAGTGGCGATGCCGACGGCGTAGCCTGCGCGGTGCGCCCATTCGGCGATGGAGTAGAGCGGCGTGATGGAGTCGGTGGCAGTGCCTATGCTGTGGTTGTAGGTCTTACAGCCCGAGGCCAACGCTGTGCCGCCGGCGGCAGAGTCGGTGATGCCGTTGGTGGCAGAGTATGTATTGACCATCGCGCCGTAGGGCAGTGACGGGAAGCAGAGCGGCGCGATGCCGATGCGACCTTCGGCAGCGGCGAGGGCGGTCTCGGCGGCATTGATATGATTGACGCCCATGCCGTCGCCGATGAAGAAGAAGACGTACTTGGCTTGCTGCGCCGTCGCCGCGAGGCAGACGGTCAGCAGATAGAGGAGGAGAGTGAAGGTGCGTTTCATGGTGTTATATTTCTACTTTGTCGGTGTGTTCGATGACGGAGGAGGCAAGGGTGTCGGCGCACTGTATGAGGCCGCAGAGTGGGTGGAGGTCGCGTGCGGTGTTGAGATTGCTTCTCGCCTCGGGGCTATGGAAGGGGAGGTCCCAAGCCGCCATGTGCCAGCGTATGGCCAGCATCTCCTCGTCGCGGAGCATGAGGCCGCTCAGCAGCAAGACGATGACCGACTTCTCGCCATGCCCCATCGGGAAGTGCGAATAGTCCACGTCGTAGGTGGCGTAGTCCTCCGTCTTGCCCGTGAGTTTGTTGAAGCGACGCTTCACGGT
>JAGHRU010000112.1 GCA_018066225.1 Candidatus Equimonas enterica | reverse complement strand
CTGATGAACGGCGTGCTCAACTTCTCCGTGCTCGACGGCTGGTGGTACGAAGGCTACCGCGAAGGTGCAGGCTGGGCTTTGACCGACAAGCGCACCTATCAGGAGCAGAGCCACCAAGACCGCCTCGACGCATCTACCATCTACTCCATGCTGGAGCAAGAGGTCATACCGCTTTATTATGCGCGCGAAGGCAAGACGTATAGCGAAGGCTGGGTACGCGCCATGAAGAACTCCATAGCCCAAATCGCGCCGCACTACACCATGCGTCGCCAAATAGACGACTACTACGAGCGTTTCTACACGCCCCTTGCACGCCGCTTCGCACTGCTCAACGCCGACGACGCCAAGATGGCACGCGACATCGCGGCTTGGAAACATCAGGTGGCCGAGAAGTGGAACGACATCCACGTCGTAGATTCCCAGCGCAGTTTGGAGACCGCAGACGGTAGCCTCGTGAGCGACAAGTCGTTTCACGTCACCCACATCGTCGATGAATGTGGCCTCAACGATGCTATCGGCATTGACTTGGTGTGCATCACCAAGGACAAGAACGGCAAG
Organism: Candidatus Equimonas enterica; assembly: GCA_018066225.1. Classification (GTDB taxonomy): domain Bacteria; phylum Bacteroidota; class Bacteroidia; order Bacteroidales; family Bacteroidaceae; genus Alloprevotella; species Alloprevotella enterica. The sequence goes on along the minus strand of JAGHRU010000112.1, from coordinate 16,084 downwards.
GATATCCTCTACAACGCCTTCCCTATGCAAGTCACCAAGCAGGAAGGCAACCTCTACACCTTCGAACTACACACGAGCATTGACATCGCAGGCACATTCCGCTACGCCTACCGTATGTACCCCAAGCACCCCGACCTGCCCAACCGTCAAGACTTCTGCTTCGTGAAATGGTTTAATTAAAGCGCAAGCAACTAGCTTTTTTCGGCAGCCCGATGCACGAAAAGCCTAAAACAATGTTAAATTGACCTAAATAGTAGGCTAACACGCTTGCGGGATTGAAAAATAATGTCCACCTTTGCCCTATCAAAACCACACAACAAGTAATAACCTATCAAACCACATACAACTATGAAACGCTTTGCACTCTTCTTCCTCTTGTCCATCTTCACGATGCGCATGATGGCCTTCTCCTACGAAGACGCTCGCGAACAGGCTTGGTATCTCACCGATAAGATGGCCTACGAACTCAACCTTACGCCCGACCAATACGACCGCGCGTATGAAATCAACCTAGAATACTTCCTCAATGTCAATCACCGCCGCGACATACGAGGTATCTATTGGGACTACCGCGACATGGACCTGCGCTGCATACTCTATGACTGGCAGTACACGCTCTATCGCAGCATGACTTACTTCTATCGCCCCATCTCATGGCGTTCACACCGCTTCTATTTCTCCATCTTCTCCCACTACGGTCGTGACTATTACTACTACGCTCGTCCCGAGATATACTACGTCTATACTGGCGGATACTGGAACAACAGACACCGCTACGACCCCAGTCCGTACCACGGCATCACCTTCGTTGGCGGTGGTGGTATGCGCGACAGTTGGGACCGTATGCCTCGCCCCGTAAAAGGCGGCACCTACGCTCCTGCCCCCCAGCCCAAGCGCACGACGAGCGGCCCTTACGGCACAGGCGGTGTCCGCACAGCACAGCCCGAGACGAAGCCGCAGCCCCAAACGGGAAGAACTATCAATGGCGGCACCGTTGTAGAGCCTATCTCTCGCAACACGAGTCGCACAGGCCAGCAAATCGTCGGTAAAGAACCTGTACGCCTGCAACCTACGACTACGACGAAGACGCCCGAGACCAGCACCAGCAGCCGCACCGCAACGACGACACCTGCCAAGACAACGGCGACCATCGCAGAGAAGCGTTCTGCCACCACAACGACAGCACCACGCACTCCGACAACGACTTCCAGCAATTCCTCGCTGACGAGTCAGCGTAGTTCCTCTACCTATACAACGCCTGCCACGCCCAAGACCACGACACGTCCCACTACAACGACGACACCCGCCAAAACAACGACATCGGGAATAAGCAGCAAGCCTTCCGTTTCTACTTCCACCAGCACGCGCACCACCAGCCGTCCGACGACGACTTCCAGCAGCAGTACTTACCGTACGAGCAGTGCTTCCACTACATCGCGCAGCAGCAGTAATAGCAGTAGCAGAAGTAGTAGCGTCAGCCGTAGCACCTCGTCATCTTCTTCCAGCAGCACTGGGAGTCGCGGTGGCAGCAGCGCCTCTCGTTCTTCTTCCAGCAGTGCGTCACGCAGCATACGCCGATAAGACACGCTATCGCCTTGAAGCATAAACAGATAAGGGCCTCGCAATGTACAGCTCCCCAGTTTGCTACATTGCGAGGCCCCAATTTATTTTCATTGCAACACGAAGTTTTTGGACAAAACATTTCTTCAAGTCAGCAGAAAGCCCTACCTTTGCATTGAAATACAAGGCATATTCTCACCATCATCTCATAAGACCAACCTTTAAGGATTGCAATGGTTCGATTGGGATACTCATCAAATAAAAACGACTCACCGAGAAATGCATGACTTGCTAATGGCGTGCCGATACTACGCCTCACGGCATAGGGGTCGGATTACAAAGGCAGGCCAAGCGCTCAAATCTTTATCGCTCGGAGTTTCATCACATCATCATGCAATCCTTTCCTTTTAGGGCGTGCTTCATCGCGTAAGCACGCCCTCTTCTTTTGCACCATAGTAAGGACTACACAACTGCAAAAAGCGAGGCATCCACAGCATAAAACATGCAGAGGATGCCTCGCTTATATAACACAGCCCGAGGGTTGCGCAGCCAATGCCGCTTAATGGGCTATGATAACCTTCTTGCCATCAATGACATACACGCCACTGGGCAACGTGCCCAACGCACTGCCTGCCACGACGCTGCGACGCATGATGCGTCCATCGGCAGCATAGACATCGCCCACTACGACCGTCGTTTCTGGCTGAGTAATGCCCGAGGGATCTTTCCCGGGACGATGACCACGTCCGCTGCCATCATCGCCATCGTCACCTTCATCATCTCCCTTATCGTCTTGATGACCATCGACATAGAATATAGTGTCCACCTTGTCGCCCCAGACATATTCTTCCAAACCGGGGAAGTCTATGAAAGGATTGCGATTGCCTTGCAACTGATAGACGGCCTCATTGCGTGCTATCTCTTTATCGCTGACAGGGTCTTCCTTTGCCCAACGCATCAGCATATTCAGTGCCCATGACTTGTAAGCCTTATACTTGTCCGAGGAGAGCATATCACTTGACCAGCCAGCAATGCGATTTTCATAGGCCGTAGCCATATAGAAATAAGTGCGGGCAAAATCACCTTTGTACTCATCGGCAGGCTCAAAGACTATGCCAGAATAGCCAGCGACAGTGCTATTGCCCAATTTGGAGAAGCCACCCGAAGACATATACTTCTCGCCATTGGTCTCCCCAAAGGGGTAATTGCTGCGACGATTATTGACATAGCCGTCTGTGGGATAGAGATGGAATAGGTCGGTGTACATGGGCTTTGCATCGTTAAACCACGACTTTGGGAAGGAGTGTTCACGGTTGTAGGAATCGCCCTCGTCCTTATAATTAGCCCCTTGTGCGCTACCGCCAGGCTTATAATTGGTAACATTGGAATACATATCCCAAATACGACCGTCAGCACGCACATCTGTCGTGTAGAAAGCCTTCCACAGGTCATTGTACGAAAGTGCAGTGTGATTTGTGATGATGTGATACATTTGGGTCTTGAGCGACGCGCCACTGGTGCCATCAGCCTGAGCATAATAGCCCTGAGGAGGCTGTGCGTAGGCCACAACTGCCCAGCACAGCAACAGCAGGATAGAAGTAAGTCTATTCATTGCAGGAGTGTTTTCTAATGGGATTTAAAGATAATTTGGGCACAAATTTACGACAAATTATCGGAAAGTCAAAACTTTTTAGTAACTTCGCGGCAGATTTTTGTCACTCGCTTGGGCTGATTTGCTCCTTGACGAGGCCAAAACATCGTACAAATCTACCCTCCGACTAAATTATACATCTACTATGGACAGCAAACAACGCTATATGATGCGTGGTGTCTCCGCGATGAAGGAAGATGTCCACGCCGCTATCAAGAACATCGACAAAGGCCTCTATCCGCAAGCATTCTGCAAGATTATTCCCGACATCCTGGGAGGCGACCCCGAGTACTGCAACATTATGCACGCCGACGGTGCCGGCACAAAATCCAGTCTCGCTTATATGTACTGGAAGGAAACGGGCGACCTCAGCGTATGGAAAGGCATTGCACAAGACGCACTCATCATGAACACCGACGACCTACTTTGCGTTGGTGCGGTAGATAACATACTGGTGAGTTCCACCATTGGGCGCAACAAGATGCTCATCCCAGGCGAAGTCATCTCGGCCATCATCAATGGTACAGACGAGCTCTTGCAGCAAATGCGCGACATGGGCGTCGGCATCTATGCCACAGGCGGCGAAACGGCCGACGTAGGCGACCTGGTACGCACCATTATTGTTGATAGCACTGTGACTTGCCGCATGAAGCGCAGTGATGTCATCAACAACGCCAACATTCGTCCGGGCGACGTCATCGTAGGCCTATCAAGCAGCGGACAAGCCACCTACGAGGCTGGCTATAACGGCGGTATGGGCAGCAATGGCCTTACCTCTGCCCGCCACGATGTCTTTGCCAAGTATTTGGCGGAGAAATATCCCGAGAGCTACGACCACGCAGTGCCCGAAGAGCTCGTTTATAGCGGCGGTTATCGCCTCACAGACAGCGTGAAGGACGCACCCATCGATGCCGGCAAACTGGTACTCTCTCCCACCCGCACCTATGCACCAGTGGTGAAACGTTTGCTCGACGAATTGCGTCCACGCATTCATGGCATGGTGCACTGCACAGGCGGTGCGCAAACCAAAGTGCTACATTTCGTGGGCGAAATTTGCCGCGTCATCAAGGACAACATGTTCCCTGTTCCCCCACTCTTCCGCACCATCGCCGAGCAGAGTGGCACAGATTGGAGCGAGATGTATAAGGTCTTCAACATGGGACATCGCCTCGAAGTCTATGTCGCTCCCGAAGATGCCCAGCAGGTCATCGCTATCAGCAAGTCTTTCAATATCGATGCGCAAATCGTCGGCCACATTGAAGAGGGGAAACGGTCGCTGACCATACAATCGGAATTTGGCACCTTCCACTACTAAACACAAGATCTATCAGCACCAATGGCTACAAACAATACCATACTCGAAAAACTCGATGGCCTACAAGCGCGCTTTGAAGAGGTCAGCACGCTCATCACCGACCCCAACGTCATCGGCGATCAGCAACGCTATGTACGTCTGACCCGCGAATACAAAGAACTCGAAGACCTCATGGCGGCGCGCAAGGAGTACGCCAACCTGCTTGGCAACTTGGAAGAAGGCAAAGACATTCTGCTCAACGAGAGCGACCCCGACATGAAAGAGATGGCCCGCGAACAGGTGGCGGAGTGCGAGAAACGGCTGCCCGAGATAGAAGAAGCCATCAAACTGATGCTCGTGCCCAAGGATCCCGAAGACGCAAAGAACGTAGTGCTGGAAATCCGCGGTGGCACGGGCGGCGACGAAGCCGCACTCTTCGCTGGCGACCTCTTTCGTATGTATGCCAAGTACTGCGAGACGAAGGGATGGAAAATGGAAGTCAGCAGTGCCTCCGAAGGGGCTGCTGGTGGCTTCAAGGAAGTCGTCTGCTCCGTTTCAGGTACCGATGTCTATGGCACACTGAAGTATGAAAGCGGTGTCCACCGCGTGCAGCGCGTGCCAGCCACCGAGACGCAAGGTCGCGTCCACACCAGTGCTGCTACGGTGGCAGTGTTGCCCGAGGCCGAAGCCTTCGACGTGGTCATCAACGAAGGAGAGATAAAGTGGGACACCTTCCGCAGTTCGGGTGCTGGCGGTCAGAACGTGAACAAAGTGGAGTCTGGCGTACGCCTACGCTACAACTGGAAAAATCCCAATACGGGCGAAGTGCAAGAAATCCTCATAGAATGTACAGAAACGCGCGACCAGCCCAAGAACAAAGAGCGCGCCTTGGCACGTCTGCGTACCTTCATCTACGACAACGAGCACCAGAAGTACGTCGATGACATCGCCTCGCGCCGTAAAACGCTCGTCTCTACGGGCGACCGCAGCGCCAAAATTCGCACCTACAACTATCCACAAGGACGCATCACTGACCACCGCATCGGCTATACCATCTACAACCTCTCGGCCTTTATGGACGGCGACATCCAAGATTGTATCGACCACCTCATCGTGGCCGAGAACGCCGAGAGATTAAAGGAAAGCGAGTTGTAACAGCGTTCTTATTTTCAGCCATATAGGACATCACTGTTCCTCTCTGCCCAAGCACGACGAACGGTCTGCCCAAGCGCGCAAAACTCTCTGGGCAGACAGTTTTCACTACTTGCCCAAACAGCATACCTATATATATAATGCGCAAACTTCTCTTCACCCTCCTATGCCTGCTTTGCAGCCTCAATGTCGGTGCCCAAAACGCGGTTTACCAGCAATACATTGAGCAGTACAAAGACTTGGCCATAGAGCAAATGCAACTCTACGGCATCCCTGCCAGCATCACGCTGGCACAAGGCCTGCTGGAGAGCGGCGCAGGCAGAAGTACGCTTGCCACAAAAGCCAACAACCATTTCGGCATCAAGACAGGAGGCAACTGGACAGGCCCTTATGTGCTACGCGACGACGATGCGCCCAACGAACGCTTTCGCAAGTACGACTGTGCAGAAGAAAGTTTCCGCGACCACTCGCTGTTTCTCCGTTCACGTAGCCGCTATGCCTCTCTCTTTTTGCTTTCTCCTACTGATTATAAAGGCTGGGCACACGGGCTCAAAGCAGCGGGCTACGCTACCAATCCTCAATATGCGCAGCGACTTATCAGCCTCATCGAGACCTACGACCTTGCGCAATATGACACAGGTAGTGCCAAGCGGCACAAGAGTGGGCACGACACGCCGAAATCCAAAGGCCAAGCCACCACTTGCACCAGCCATCAACTCCATCTCTGCAACGACATTGTATATGTCATAGCCCAGCAAGGCGACTCCTACAAGTCCATTGCCAAAGAACTCGGTATGCGCGAGAAGAAACTGCGCAAGTACAACGAAGTCGATAAGCATCAGCCCCTTGATGCCGGCAACCGCGTCTATCTCACCAAGAAACAGAAGCATGTGGAGAAGTCGCTACGCAAGACCTATTACACGGCCAAAGCAGGCGACTCCATGCACGCCATCGCCCAACGCTACGCCATTCGCCTCGACCGCCTTTACAAATGGAATCATCTGCCCGATGACTACCGCCTCAAAGTCGGCGACCGACTGCTCTTAAAGTAATGAAAATGGGCATTTCGTGCTTCCGAAATCTTAAATAACGCTAAAAAACAGGGCAGAAACAAAACTTTAACACGCGACATAGTTTTTATTCCAAAATAAAGCCTTACCTTCGCCAACGAAACAAAGCATAAACAAGTCGCTCTGCGGCAAAAAGCAACAATACTATGAAGAAGTCAATCCTATTACTTGCACTTATGAGCATCGTCAGTGTGTCTCTCAACGCTCAGGACGATGATGTATATTTCGTGCCCAGCAAATCTGCCAAGGCAGCCGAATACACGACATCGAGCAACCAATCTGCCTACACCGCACTCGGCGGCAACGAAGCCACCAGCAACTGGGCCGCAGGCCGTGGCAACGGCCATTGGGATGTCGATGCTTACAACCGACATAGCAAAGGGACTTATGGCGATGCAAAGCCCTATCTCGAAGATTCGCTCGCATACGACGACTACGATGATGGCATCTGCTCCAGCACGGCTCGTCTCGTGCGCTTCCACTCGCCCTATGGCATAGTCGTAGCCAGCCCCTACTATGTGGATTACTACTACGACCTTGCTTTCAACGACCCTTGGTTCAACGCCCATTGGGGCGGGGGACTGTACAATTGGTACGAGCCTTGGTTCTAGGGTAGTTGGGGCTTCTACCTCTCATGGAATCCTTGGTACGGCGGCTGGTATGGCAGCTGGGCATGGAACTCTTGGCATTATGGCCATATTAATTGGGGCTGGCACGGCAGATGGGGTCGTCCCGTACCTTCGCGCAATTTCAGCGGCAGTTATGGCCGTGGCTCCCACCATATCGGCATAGACCGTGGTACCGCCAACCGCGGTTTCAGCAACCGCAATTTCAGCGGACGCAGTTTCGGTGGACGCAACGGTAGCGCAGCACGCACCCAGACAGGTCTGCGCTCCAGTAGCAGAAGCAGTAACAATTTGGGCGGCCGCAGTGCAGGCTTCAACACCTCGCGTTCGCGCAATGGCTCTGGCAGCACAAGCGAAAGAAGTTTCAGCAACACCCGCAGTTCTTCCAGTTCCCATTACAGTGGCAGCAGCCACAGTAGCCACAGCAGTTCCAGCAGCGGCAGTAGCCGTGGAGGCGGATTTGCTGGCGGCGGTCGCTCGGGTGGCGGCGGTGGTGGTCGCGGTGGTCGCCGATAAGCCACACACGACACGCACTTCATCTCTATTTTCACGTTATTGACTATACACTCACATCATGAAGAAAGTATATATATCTGCTGCATTAGCAGCCTTGGTGGGGCTGCCCACCTTTGCACAGGACGTCTATAAAGTAGAAGCCCTCAGCACCAATGACCTCAGTGGCGACGCCCGCTACATCGGTATGGGCGGTGCTATGGGTGCACTCGGTGCCAACATCAGTGCCATGACCAATAACCCTGCGGCCACTGGTCTATACCGCCGCAGCGATGCCTCCTTCACAGCAGGTGTCACCATACAGCCCAACGCCGAAGACATGTACGACCGTGGCAAATCACGCGCCTCCTTTGATCAAGCCGGCTTCGTCATAGCGATGAAGACGGGAAGCGTAAGCGTGCCTTTCGTCAATTTGGGCTTCAACTACACCAAGAACCATAACTTCAAGCAGTATATCGGCTTTTCGCCCGTGGCAACTCCGGGCGGCTTGTCACAATCGTGGCAGATGCGCGACCTCGCTATTGACGGCGACGGCAACTGGCTCGACTTGGCCTATGAGCCCGACCGTCAGCGTACGACAGGACTGGCCTGTTGCGGCTACGACACGCGCATGATATACGAGACACTGAATGACGAGGGCTATATCAACAACTACGGTGCCAGCCATGCCAACAACTACGACTACTATCGCGTACAATGGGGCGGTGTCAGCAAGTATGACCTCAACATCTCCCTCAACGCCCAAGACCGTTTCTACTTTGGTGCTACGGTTGGCATCTACGATGTTGATTTCAATTCTCGTTTGTCCTACACCGAGGAGATTGGTTTCGACGATGGCTCGATAGGGCTCTACGAGATGTACCAAGGCGAAAGCCTCAAAGGCACTGGCGTCGATTTCAAACTCGGTATGATTGTCCGCCCGATAGCCGATTCTCCTTTCCGCTTCGGCCTTTCTTTCCACACCCCCGTGTGGTACGAACTCACAGCCAGCAACTACCTCAACATGGAGTCTCCGTTCCCCTATATGGACGAAGACGGCAACGAATACGAGCGCACTGCGGCGAGTGTACTCAACAATTACGACTACAATCTGCGCACGCCGTGGCGTTTCAACATCTCAGCAGCAACGACAGTAGATAATTGGCTGGCTCTGGACGCAGAATATGAGTACGCTGCTTACAACTCTGCCAGCGTATCATGGCCCGACTACAATAGTTTCGATCCATACTACGGCTCTTACGATTCCTACAAGGACTATGCACTCCGCGAGGAAATCAAAGCCTGTCTCCAAGGCGTGCACACTTTCCGCATCGGTGCAGAGGCGAAACTGGCCGACAACCTCGTAGGCCGCATAGGCTACAACTACATCAGCAAGTCCTTCAAGGACGACAGTTACCTCAACCTCTTCACTGATAGTCCGTCCTATTTCTACAACACCAATACGGACTATGTCAATCTCGGCGACATCAACCGCATCACCCTCGGCCTTGGTTATCGTGGCAAGCACTTCTACGGCGACCTCGCCTACCAGTGCCAACTCCAGAAAGGCGATGTCTATGCGTTCCACTACAACGACAGCGACTATCTCGGCGTGGAAAACGCTTTGACACCCGTCACCTTCGACCTCAATCGCCACAACATCATGCTCACACTCGGCTATAAGTTTTAAATAGACATAGCATCAATTAACGCTTTAACATTGGAGAGGCACTACGGCGTTCGCGTCGTGTGCCTCTTTTTTCGTGGCATTTCTCCACGAAGTTTCATTGGTCTGAAATTCGGGAAAAACCATATTGCCCTTGTCGGTGAAACGCTCTGCCCTTGTCGTGCAAGCCATCTGCGCAGAGCGTTCGCACGATAAGGGCAGAGCGTTTCGAGGGTTTCCTACGACTTTGCACTTCGCCTTAAAAATAAGGCGAAGCACAATGTGGTCATTTTCTCGGTTTTGCGCAGAAGTAGATGACTTCGCGGGCGCGCGCGTTTGGTGGTGTCGGATTTTATTCGTAACTTTGCACGCATATTACGCTTCGCGACGCGCACCAGCGGGTCGGAACTTCGTCCCTCCGCCGCTGACGTACGCTTAATATGCGTGCGAGAAGCGGTCGTATTTATGCTTCGCGGGCGCGCACCAGAAAAGTCGGACGCTTCGCCCTCCGCCGCTGACATACGCTTAAATACGACCGCGAGGAAGCACTCGATTATGCTTCACAACGCGCACCAGAAAAGTCGGACGCTTCGTCCCTCCGCCGCTGACGGACGCTTAATATGCATGCGAGAAGCGGTCGATTATGCTTCGCAACGCGCACCAGAAAAGTCGGACGCTTCGCCCTCCGCCGCTGACGGACGCGTAACACGACAAATAAAAATCCATAAACTTCAACAACATAATTCACCCGACTATGTCAGAAAAAATCATACTTACTGGTGACCGCCCCACAGGTCGCCTCCACATCGGACACTATGTGGGTAGTCTGCGCCGCCGCGTAGAACTCCAAAATGCAGGCGATTACAAACGTATGTTTGTCTTCATCGCCGATGCACAAGCACTCACAGACAATGTAGATAACCCCGAGAAAGTAAGACAAAACCTCGTGGAAGTCGCCCTCGATTACCTCGCTTGTGGCCTCGACCCGGAGAAAGTGACCATCTTCGTCCAAAGTCAAATCCCCGAACTTTGCGAACTCGCCTTCTACTTTATGAACATGGTGACGGTGAGCCGCTTGCAGCGCAACCCGACCGTCAAGACAGAGATACAAATGCGCGGCTTCGAGCAGAGCATTCCCGTAGGCTTCTTCACCTACCCCATCTCCCAGGCCGCAGACATCACCGCCTTCCACGCCAATGTCATCCCCGTAGGTGAAGACCAGAAGCCGATGATAGAGCAAGCCACAGAAATCGTGCGCCGCTTCAACAACATCTACGGCGAGACGCTGACAGAGCCCAAGATTATGCTCCCCGACAACGCTGCCTGCCTGCGCCTGCCCGGTACCGACGGCAAAGCAAAGATGTCGAAGTCGCTCGGCAACTGCATCTACCTCAGCGACAGCGCCAAAGAAGTGAAGAAAAAGGTGAACAGCATGTACACCGACCCCGAGCACATCCACATCGAGCAGCCCGGACACCTCGAAGGCAACACCGTGTTCACCTACCTTGACGCCTTCGTCACCGACGACGACTTCGCCGCCTTCCTGCCCGAATACGCCTGCCTCGACGAACTGAAAGCCCACTACACCCGTGGCGGACTGGGTGACGGCACCTGCAAGAAACTCCTGCTCAACGTCCTCAACGCACGCCTCGAGCCCATACGCCAGCGTCGCGAAGAGTGGCAAAAAGACATCCCTGCCGTCTATGAGATACTGCGCAAAGGCAGCGAGGCCGCACGCGAAGTGGCGGCCAACACCCTTGCCGATGTGCGCCGCGCTATGCGCATCAATTACTTTGAAGACGCCGAATACATCAAGCAGCAGGCTGCTAAATTCAAATAATCAGCCTCAACAACCTCCCAAAATCCTCCCCCAACTATGCAAATAGAACAGCAACTCTCTACTGCCGTCATAGCAGCCCTCAAAGCCCTCTACGGCGCTGACATCACGGCAGAACAGGTACAGATACAGAAGACACGCCCCGAGTTTGAAGGACACCTCACCATCGTCGTGTTCCCTTTCCTCAAAATCTCGCGCAAGAAGCCCGAAGATACAGCAGCAGAAATCGGCACGTGGCTCACCGACCACACACCACTCGTGTCCGCTCACAATGCCGTCATAGGCTTCCTCAATCTCACCATCGCGCCCAGCCTATGGCGACAGATGCTCGCCGACATAGACGCAGACCCACACTACGGTCTCATCACCCCCACAGCCGAAAGCCCGCTGGTGATGATAGAATACTCCTCGCCCAACACCAACAAGCCCCTACACCTCGGCCACGTCCGCAACAACCTTCTCGACTGGTCTGTGGCACAAATAGCAGAAGCCAACGGCAACCGCGTCGTCAAGACCAACATCGTCAATGACCGCGGCATACACATCTGCAAGTCGATGCTGGCATGGCAGAAATGGGGCGGCGGTGGGACTCCTGAGACCTCGGGAAAGAAAGGTGACCACCTCATCGGCGACTACTATGTAGCCTTCGACAAGCACTACCACGAAGAGGTGAAAGACATCAAAGCACGCCTGATGGCCGAAGGACTGGACGAGGAAACGGCAGAGACACGTGCCAAGGCCGAAGCACCACTCATCGTGGAAGCCCACGACATGCTGGTGCGCTGGGAGCATGGCGACAAGGATGTCCGCGACCTTTGGCGCAAGATGAACGAATGGGTCTATGCCGGTTTCGATGAGACTTACAAAGCACTCGGCGTAAGTTTCGACAAGATTTACTACGAAAGCGATACCTACCTCGAAGGCAAAAGTAAGGTGATGGAGGGACTCGAAAAGGGCTTGTTCTATCGCCGCGACGACAACTCCGTCTGGGCAGACCTTACGGCCGACGGCCTCGACGAGAAGTTGTTGCTACGCTCCGATGGCACTTCGGTGTATATGACGCAAGACATCGGCACAGCCAAACTTCGCTTTCAAGACTACCCCATTGACAAGATGGTATATGTCGTGGGCAACGAGCAGAACTACCACTTCCAAGTGCTCTCCATCCTGCTCGACAAACTCGGTTTCAGTTGGGGCAAAGACCTCGTCCACTTCTCCTACGGCATGGTAGAACTCCCCAATGGCAAGATGAAAAGCCGTGAGGGCACCGTCGTCGATGCCGATGACCTCATTGCCACGATGATAGATAGCGCACGCCAAGTGATGGACGAGGCTGGCAAGAACACCGACATGAGCGAACAGGAGAAGCAGAACGTGGCACGCATCGTGGGCCTCGGCGCACTCAAATACTTCCTCCTCAAAGTCGATGCGCGCAAGAATATGCTCTTCAATCCCGAGGAGTCTATCGATTTCAACGGCAACACGGGTCCCTTCATCCAATACACCTACGCCCGCATCCGCTCCATCCTGCGCAAAGCCGCCGACAAGGGCATCACGTTGCCCGCTGCATTGCCTGCCACCGAATGTCCCATCAGCAAGAAAGAAGAAGCCCTCATACAGCGCATCGCCGACTTCCGCGTAGCCGTAGCCGCAGCAGGCAAGGATTACAGTCCCTCTGGCATCGCCGCCTAGTGCTACGCTCCCACGAAGGAATACAACCAGGTCTATCACGACTATTCCATCCTCGGCGAGACGGACGAAGCCATTCGCACCTTCCGCCTCTTCCTCTCGCGCAATGTTGCCAAGACGCTGCGCCTGGGTATGGGGCTGCTTGGCATCGAGATGCCTGAAAGGATGTAGCCCACAGGCCACGATATGCCAATAGCCAATTCCCCTACCCACACGCCACAGGCCACCACGCAGTGCCTTGCGGTCGATGCTTCATGCCCGGGCAATCCCGGGCCTATGGAGTATCGTGGTGTCCATCTGCCCAGCGGCAAGGTCGTTTTTCGCTTCGGACCGATGCAAGGCACTAACAACATTGGCGAGTTCTTGGCCATCGTACATGCCTTGGCATTGCTCAAAAAGCACGGCGCCAGCATGCCCGTCTATACAGACTCCAAAACCGCTTTGGCTTGGCTGCGCAAGCAAAAGTGCGGCACCAAGATGGCACAAACAGCAGAGAACGCAGACCTGTTTGCCATCGTAGCCCGCGCCGAAGCATGGCTTCACCACAACGATTATAGCGACTGCCCTGTCAGGAAGTGGGACACCACGGCTTGGGGCGAAATACCCGCAGATTTCGGTAGAAAATGAACGACTTTTTCAGCGTGCTGCGCACCTATGTTGCGCCTTACAAAGCCTATCTCATTGGTTCGTTAGTGTTCAATCTTCTGAGCGCTGTCCTCAATGTTTTCTCTTTTGTCTCCCTCATTCCGATGCTCAACCTGCTCTTTGAGGTGGAAAAGAAGCACTATGACTTCATCCCTTGGGACGCGGCGGAGAGCATGAAAGACGTAGTGGTCAATAATATGTACTACTACACGCAAGAGTTTAAGATAGCACACGGCGCAGCCACTGCCCTACTCGTCATTGGCGTCTTCCTCATCCTTGCCACACTGCTGAAGACAGCGTGTTATTTCCTCTCGGCCGCCATCATGGTGCCCATGCGTACGGGCATCGTCCGCGACATACGCATCGCGGTCTATCACAAGATAACGCGTCTGCCACTCTCCTTCTTCAGCGACGAGCGCAAGGGCGACATCATCGCCCGTATGAGCGGCGATGTGGGCGAGATAGAGAACTCCGTGACGGGCAGCCTTGAGATGCTCATCAAAAATCCCATACTGCTCATCTGCTACTTCGGCGTGCTCATCTACACCTCGTGGCAACTCACTATCTTCACTATCGTTGTCTTGCCGGCTCTCGGCTGGGCTATGGGACGCATCGGCCGCAAACTTAAGCGTCAGAGTCTGGACGCACAAAACAAATGGAGTGAGACGATGGCGCAACTCGAAGAGACCCTTGGCGGTATGCGCATCGTCAAAGCCTTTACGGCAGAACGTAAGATGCAGGAGCGTTTCGACCGCACCACCGACGAGTTTCGCGACGCTTCGACACGCGTGCAGGTGCGGCAAGCTTCTGCGCATCCCGTGAGCGAATTTCTCGGCACCTGCCTCATCGTCCTTGTCCTGTGGTATGGTGGTACACTCATCTTCAGCGCACAGTCGCCCATTGATGCCCCGACGTTCATCTTCTACATGGTCATACTTTACAGCATCATCCAGCCGCTAAAAGACCTCTCCAAGGCCAGTTATAACATCCCCAAGGGTATGGCTTCCGTGGTGCGCGTCAATAAGATACTCGATGCTGACAATCCTATAAAAGAAAAGCCCGAGGCCGAAACCATCAAGGCGCTGAAAGACGAAATCGTATTCCACGATGTCCACTTCTCCTACGCCACAGGCAAGGAAATCCTCGCGGGCATCGATTTGCGTGTCAAGCGTGGTCAGACCATTGCCCTCGTAGGACAGTCGGGCAGTGGCAAGAGCACGTTGGTAGATCTCTTGCCCCGTTACCACGATGTCTGCGGGGGTAGCATCACCATCGACGGCAAGGATGTGCGCAACCTACGCATCGCCTCTCTGCGCTCGCTCATCGGCAATGTCAATCAAGAAGCGATACTCTTCAACGACACCTTCCGCGCCAACATCGCCTTTGGCGTAGAGGACGCGACAGATGCTCAGATAGAAGAAGCCGCACGCATTGCCAATGCGCACGATTTCATCATGGCTTCCGAGCAAGGCTATGACACACTCGTCGGCGACCGTGGTTGCCGACTATCGGGTGGCCAACGCCAACGCATCAGCATAGCGCGCGCCATACTTAAAAACCCAGACATCCTTATCCTCGACGAAGCAACCTCAGCCCTTGACACCGAGAGCGAACGTCTCGTGCAGCAAGCCTTGGAACGCCTCATGTCCACCCGCACGACCATTGCCATCGCTCACCGCCTTTCGACCATTCGCCATGCCGACGAGATTTGCGTTATGCACGAAGGCCGCATCGTGGAGCGTGGCACACACGACGCCCTCATGGCGCTCGGCGGCTACTACAAACGCCTCAGCGAGATGCAAGGGAACTGATTACACACGCACAAATCATACGGCATGAAATTTCTGCTTCGCTTTTTCCTTTCCCTCGTCCTTATCTTTGTCGTCGCCAAACCTCTCTTTATGCTGGCCAATGGCGCACTGGGCATCGGCGTGCTTTGGCTCGACTATGTAGAAGTGATGTGGCACGGACTGCCACTCGACCTTGCCACCGCAGGCTACCTCACCGCCTTGCCGTGGCTCGGCTATGCCGTGTGGCACCTCATACAAGGGCGCAAGGATGTTGCCCTGAATAGGCCACGCAGCATATTCTCTGGCGCGTATATATTATATATAGGTCTATTGGCAGTGGTGCTTGCGCTCATCTTCGTCGCCGATGCCTGCCTCTACGCCTTCTGGGACTTCAAGCTTGACACCACGGTGCTGGCCTATATCGACTCGCCACGCGGTATGGCGTCCAGCGTAACTATGGGCTATATGATAGGCGTCATCGCCGCCTATGTGGCTTGCGCTCTCGCCATCTTCGGCCTGCTGTGGTGCGTACGCCCACACTTCACGCCGCTGCTATCTCGGCGCTATGGCCTACGCGTGCGCCTGCCGCTATGGGTCGTCGTTGGCGGTATG
>JAGHRU010000029.1 GCA_018066225.1 Candidatus Equimonas enterica | reverse complement strand
GCATTAGGGCTTCTGTCAGCGCGTCCTCGGTGGTGCTGTCGGTGCAGAGAGAGTCGATGAGCAGTGCGGTGTCGTCCATGCAGCGTGGCAGATGTCCAGCCTCGTAACACGCTTTGGCGTGGTCGAGGCGCAGGGCGGTGTGGCGGGGCTGCGCGTTGAGGGCTGCGGCGAGCAGCCTTTCGGCGGCATCCCAGTGGCCACGCGCCATGGCTATCTTGCCCAGATTGTGGCGCACGACATAGTTGCTCGGCGCATCGGGGCGCAGGTCGAGGGCGCGGGAGAGCAGGGACTCGGCATCGTCGAGTGCGCCTCGGCTCAGCGCGTTGAAGGCACGGGTGAGGCAGTCGATGTAGGCCAGGGAGTCCTGGCGTGCCTGCTCGGCGTTGCCGCGCTGCTGGCGGTCGTAGTCGGAGAGCGTCTTGCTGCGTATCGTGCCGCCTCGGTGGAGGTCTATCACTGTCTGTGCCGAGAGCACGAGCGTCGGCAGAAAAAAGGCAGCAAATAGGAGATAGAGACGGCAATATCGTAGCATAACAGCCGCAAATTTACGCAAAAATTGCGAGATGCTTACCGCTTTCCAAAGTTTTTTAGTAAATTTGCGGCGCATTTATAGCCTAATAATTAGTATGTCAAACCAACAGAAACTCATCAACCACCTCGTGGAACTGCGCGAGAAGGCGCGCCTCGGTGGTGGCGAAAAGGCCATCGACAAGCAGCACGCCAAGGGCAAAGCGACGGCGCGTGAGCGTATCGCTATGTTGCTCGACGAAGGCAGTTTCGAAGAAATGGATATGTTCAAGCTCCACCGCTGCCACGACTTCGGCATGGAAAAGAAGCAATACCTCGGCGACGGTGTGGTTTGTGGCAGCGGCACCATAGGCGGCCGTCTCGTCTATGTCAGCGCTCAGGACTTCACCGTCGGCGGTGGCAGCCTCTCCGAGACGATGGCTGAGAAGATTTGCAAGGTCATGGACCAAGCCATGAAGATGGGCGCGCCTTGCATCGCCCTTAATGACTCTGGCGGCGCACGCATCCAGGAGGGCATCGCAGGTCTCGCTGGCTTCGGCGACATCTTCCAGCGCAACATAGAGGCCAGCGGCGTAGTGCCGCAAATCAGTGGCATCTGTGGGCCTTGTGCCGGTGGTGCTGTCTATTCGCCAGCCTTGACAGACTTCGTCGTGATGCTCGAGGGCGTGAGTTACATGTTCCTCACAGGGCCGAAGGTCGTCAAGACCGTCATCGGCGAAGACGTGACGCAGGAAGAACTCGGCGGTGCCAGTGTCCACGCCTCCAAGAGCGGTGTGGCGCACTTCACGGCCAAGAGCGAAGAGGAATTTGCCGCGCTCATCCGCCGTCTCCTCTCTTATCTGCCGCAAAACAACCGCGAGCGTGCACCACGCATCGCCTGCACCGACCCCATCGACCGCAAGGCCGACTGCCTCAATACGCTCTTGCCCGACAATCCGGGTCAGGCTTATGATATGTATGAAGTCATCGGGGCGGTGGTCGATAACGGCGAGTTCTTGGAGGTGCAGCGCGACTTTGCCCGCAACATCATCATCGGCTTTGCGCGCTTCGACGGCGCATCGGTGGGCATCGTGGCCAATCAGCCGAAGGTCTTTGCCGGCGTGCTCGACTGCAATGCTTCGCGCAAGGCGGCGCGTTTCGTGCGTTTCTGCGACGCTTTCAACATCCCCATCGTTTCGCTCGTCGATGTCCCCGGTTTCCTCCCCGGCACAGGTCAGGAGTACAATGCCGTCATCGACCACGGCGCAAAGTTGCTCTACGCTTACGGCGAGGCCACAGTGCCCAAAGTCACCATCAACCTGCGCAAGAGTTACGGCGGTAGCCACATCGTCATGGGCTGCAAGCAACTCAAAAACGACATCAACTACGCGTGGCCATCGGCCGAAATCGCCGTGATGGGTGCCAGCGGAGCCGTCGCCATCCTCAACGCCAAGGAGGCGAAGGAGCAAGCCGACCCCAAGGCCTTCCTCGCCGAGAAGGAGCGTGAGTACAACGCCCTCTTCTCCAACCCCTACAAGGCGGCCGCTCTCGGCTTCATCGATGATGTCATCGAGCCGCGCAACACCCGTCTGCGCATCTGTCGTGCGCTCGCAACGCTGGAGAACAAGCGCGAGTTGCGTCCGCAGAAGAAGCACGGTTGTCTCCCGCTCTAACCCCAGCATCGCCCTATGAAGACCTATACTTACAGCATCGGCGGCCAGCGTCTGCGCATCGCCGTGAGCCGCGATGGCAGCATCGATGACATTACGCTCGACGGTGCGCGTCCCTGTCTCTCGGCAGAGGAGATGGCGCGCTATGCTGCCGCCATCAGCCTTGCGCTCTTTGAGCGCGACGCCGCCACGCTTCACGACGAGGAGACGGCGACTGCCGTGACCATAACGCGCCAGCCTACGCCGTGGTTTGCCCCAGAGGAGCAGGCACAGTGGCGCGAGTAATCATCCCAACAATACGATACGACCTATGAAGAAATACCAATACCTCATCGATGGTGCGCCCTACGACGTCACCTTTGAGCGCATAGAGGGCAAGCAGGCCCAGGTCAAGGTCAATGGCCTCGCCTTCACCGTGGAGATGCTGGGCGAAGGCATCACCGAGCGCGACCTCCCCGAGGTGGAAGCCTCGGCAGCCCCTGCCGCTACGGTGCAGCCCACGACGGCTCCCGCTGCTCCCGCCCCTGCCACGACGGCTCCTGCCGAAGGCACGCCAGTCAAAGCCCCATTGCCCGGCGTCATCGTCCGTGTGCTGGTCGAGGTGGGCCAGTTTGTCAAGAAAGGCGACAACCTCGTCGTGCTCGAAGCCATGAAGATGGAGAACTACATCAGCGCCGAAGCCTCGGGCATGGTGACTGCTGTATGCTGTGCGCCCGGCGACAGCGTGATGGAGGACACCACCCTTGTCACGATTGATAACTAAACATTACGCCCCGACTCATGAAGATAGGACTCATCGTCGCTATGGACAAGGAATACGACAGCCTCTCGGGCGTCCTTGGCGACTTCACCCAGCACGATATCGTGCTCCGCAAGAGCGGCATAGGCAAAGTCAATGCGGCCCTTGGAGCAGCCAGCCTCATCGCTGAGCATCACCCCGATCTGGTCATCAGCAGCGGCTGCGCTGGCGGTGCCGACACGCGCCTGAGCGTAGGCGACGTGGTGGTGGGCACGACCTACAACTACCACGATGTCTATTGCGGCCCCAACTGCGCCTATGGCCAGTTTGTGGGCGACCCCGTGGCCTACACCGCGCCCGAGGATCTCGTCGCTCGGGCACAGCGTGTGCAGGGCGCGCATGTCGTGGCCGGACGCATCGTCACGGGCGATTGGTTTGTCGATTCGCGCGACAAAATGCGCGACATCCTGACGCATTTCCCCGACGTCACAGCCGTCGATATGGAGAGTTGTGCACTGGCCCATACCTGCTACAAGGCGGGTGTGCCTTTCGTCTCTTTCCGTGTCGTGAGCGATGTTCCCCTTGCCGACCACAAGGCCAGCCAGTATTTCGATTTCTGGGAACGTCTGGCCGAGAGCAGTTTCTTCGTGACGCGCGAATTTCTGTCGCTGCTTTGAGGTTTTACGCCCTGCGCAGAGGCTGCAAACGATGTGCCCAGACCGTGCGAACGGTCTGGGCACATCGTTTTTGCTACCCGGGCAGACGGGTCACTGGCGCAAGAAGTACGCGCCAAAGCGGCAGCGTAGGCAGGCGCGCGGCGTGCAGTAGTCGTGGTGCAGCGTGAGCAGTCCCTGCGTGTCGGCAGCACTCTCGGCCTTCACTCCCGCTGCTGCCCAAGCGCGGACGATGGCGTTGTTCTCGGGCTTCACCGTCTCGAGCAGGGTGATGGCGCGTTCGGTCAGCGCGGGCTTGTTGTGGCTGCGGCCGTAGGCCATGAGCAGTGGTGCGACGACATTGATGAGCAGCGCGTCGAGGCTGTGGCTGCGCAGCGTCTTGTCGCTCTCGGCAGAGGGCAGTCCGAAGGCGTAGTGTGTGCGCCAATAGGGCAGTGCCGAGGCGTGCAGCAACTGGCGCAGGGCGTCGGCATCGGTGGCGGTGCGCAGGCGCGAGAAGTCGAGACGGCGCGACACGTAGAGTTCGGCCAGTTGTGCCAAACGCAGGTGTGGGGCGTTCTGCGGCCGCAGACGGGCGCAGTGCCAGGCCGAGGCCGCCATCGGTGTGAGGCCGAACTTGTGGCGGAGGAAGTCATACTCGCGGCAGAGGGCGGTGTAGTGGTCGTCACGCCTTTCTGGCGCGACGAGTTCTGGCGCGAGTAGGCCGGCTTGTCCGAGGAAGTAGGCTTCTATCTGGAAGGCGTTGTCGCGGTGCTTACCCGTCAGGGAGAGGTCGATGCCTTCTGCCCAGCGCTCAAAGGCTGCGCTGTTGCCGCCGAAGCCGAAGCCGCGGGCGAGGGTAAGGAAGCAGGTGCGTTCCCAGTCGCCGCCTGTGCGCCTCAGCCACGCCTCGATGCGCTTGGTCTTGGCTTGCAACCGCTCAGCGGCTAATGTGTTGAGCCATGCGTGGAGACTGACGGTGGGTACGGAGGAGAGGATGCTCTGGCAGGCGATGGGCTGGGGTGCGGCGAGCAGGTCGCGGTAGCGGTGCTCGAGGTGCTCGGGGATGGGCACTTCTATCTGCGGCACGGGCAGACTGTTGTCCGCGTGGCGCGTCACGAGGAGCATCGCTTGCGTGGCCTCTGCTCGGGATGCCGCGTCGTCGGCGCGCCAGAGACACACCACATCGCCCGTGAGGAGCGCGCCGTCGAGGCGCAGGCGTGCCGCGCAGAAGTCGGGACGCTCGGTCGTGGCTGGCTGGCCAGCATCGAGGATTTCTACGTCGCGGCCGTCGGTGGTGCGCAGGGGCGTAGGCAGGTGGTGGCGGTATTGCCAGGCGTGTTGTAAGAGGCGTTTCATGTTGTGTGCAAAGGTACGCCTTTTCGGTGAGCCTGCCAAGCCGTGCGGTGTGTTTTTTTCTGCCCACGGGGCTTGCGTGGCTCGGTTTTTTGTCGTAACTTTGCCGCCGATACGGTGCGCCGCTGCTCCGCGTGGAGTGTGGCGTGAAAAGGGAATTGGGTGCGACTCCCAGACTGTCCCGCAACTGTGAGCCTTCTTGTCGTAGCGACGTGATGCCAATGGACGAGCCCTCGGGTGGCCGTCTGTGAAGGTGTCGCTGCAAAGGCGAGTCAGGAGACCTGCCGTCATCCTTGATGCTTCGTGCGCTGGCGCGGACCAGCGAAGCATATCATCTGTTTTGTCTTATGGTATTTCCCATGATGCTTGCAGCGGCGCTTGCCGTCTGCCCTGTTGCTGCGCGCGACACGCTCCCCGAGGCTGTCGTCACGGCGGCTTCCCCTGCCGGCGGCGTCCGTGCGGGGACTGCGGTCTATGTGCTCGACAGCCTCGCGTTGCGCACCCGTGCGGTCACTTCCACGGCCGATGCGCTGCGCCGTATGCCTGGCGTGCTTGTGCGCGACTATGGTGGGGCAGGGGGTATGAAGACGGTCAGCGTGCGTGGCATGGGGAGTCAGCACACCGTGCTTACCTACGACGGTCTGCCTGTGGCTGCTGCCGAGACGGGGCAAGGCGACCTCGCCCTCTTCGACCTTCGCCACCTTGGTGGTGTCTCGCTCTACACCCTTGATGCGCCTGCGCTGCTTGTGCCGCCGCGCACCCTCTCCTTGGCGACGCTCGACCTCACGCCCGCTGCGCCGCGTCGTGAAGCCGCCTTCGCCGTGGGCAGTTTCGGCCATGTCGCGCCGCTGCTATCTGCGGTGCTGCCCACAGGTGGCGGCACGGCGTTGGGGCTCTCTGCCGACTTCCAATCTACGCGCGGCGACTATCCCTTCACCATCGTGGGCGACCCCCAGCGCACGACCTACCACCGCAGCAATTCGCGCCGCACGGCCACTACCATGCACGCCACCTGGGAGTCGGCTGCCCCTGCGCATACGCCGCAAGGTCATCTCGCTGCCACGGCTTTCTTCACGCACCAGCACCAGCATCTGCCCGGCCCTGTCGTCTTCTATGTGGAGGGCAACGCCGAGCGTCTGCTCACCACCCGTGCCTTTGCCAGTGCCCAGTGGCGGCACACCCGCGGCGCATGGCAGTGGATGGCGGCGGCGAAGTACGACTGCGCAGCCTCCCGCTACACCGACCGCGACGGCCAGTATCCGGGCGGTATGCGCCGTGAGGCTTACACGCAGCACGAGGCATACGCCGTGTGGGGTGCGGCGTGGCGGCAAAGGGCATGGGCGCTGGCCTATGCCGCCGACTACACCGCCACGTGGCTACATAGCGACCAGAGGGCCTACGACGGCACGGTGCGTCACGGCCTCTTGCAGAGTCTCTCGGCCGTGTATGACGCAGGACGGCTGCGGCTCACGGCGCGCGGTGTGCTCCACTACGCCAGCACGACCCACGAGCAGCGGCAGCAGCAGTGGCGCTTCACGCCCTCGGTGACGGCTAACTGCCGCATCAGCAGTCAGGCGGCTGCCCGCAGCGGTCATCTCGTCACCCTCCGTCTTGCGGCCAAGTCCTATTTCCGTTTGCCCTCTTTCGCCGAGGCCTATCGCACCCATCTCGGCAGCGCGACGCTTCGTCCCGAAGCCGTGCAGCAGATCGTGGCGGGTGCGACGCTGCTGACCCACGGCGCGTGGCTCTCGCGTCTATCTGTCAGCGTCGATATCTACGCCGGACGCGTCACCGACCGCATCGTGAGCGTGCCTTACGACCTGCGGGTGTGGCGCACTATCAATATGGGACAAACGCGCCAAAGCGGCCTCGACTTTGCGCTCGAAGGCGTTGTCCAGCCCGCAGCGCGCCATCGTCTCACCCTCGCCATGACCTATGCCTATCTCTCTCTCACCGACAGGAGCGATGCTGCCAGCCGCAGTTACGGGCAGACGCTGGCCTATACGCCGCGCCACAGCGGCAGTGTGGCGCTATCTTGGCAGAGCCCGTGGCTTTGCTGTGCTGCTGCCCTGACGGCCGTGGGCAGCCGATGGAGCACGCACGAGCATGTGGAGGGGACGCTGATGCCGCGCTATGCGGAGGCCTCGCTCGCCCTTTCGCGCGATGTCCGTCTCAACAGGCTCTCGCTCGCCTTACGCCTCGACGTGACCAACCTGCTGGCAGCGCGCTACGAGGTGGTGCGCCGTTACCCCATGCCGGGGCGTGCTGTCATGGGCACGGTCAGCCTAAAATGGTAAATATAATAACCCTATAATAATAAATGTATGTGGTACACTCTTCTCTTTCTTCTGCTGGGTCTGCTCACCGCGTGTAGCGAATCCCTGCCAACTCCTACGCCTGTCGCGCCGCCGACCGAAGGCGTCTTCGTCCTCTGCCAAGGCAATATGTATGACGGCATAGCAGGCTCTCTGGACTGCCTCACCCCCAGCGACGGCTACCACCGCGGCGTCTTCGCTGCGGCCAACGGCGGGATGCCGCTCGGCGACACCCCTGTCGCGGCTTGCCGCTGCGGCTCACGCCTCTATGTCGCCGCCTATGCTTCTGGTGTGGTGTGGGCACTCGATGCCGCCTCGTGCACCAGCCTCGGCCGCGTCAGTGTGCCGTCGCCCGAGGCTCTCGCCACGGATGGCAAACATGTCTTCGTGGCCTGCAACGACGGCTATGTCGCGATGCTCGACACGGCCACGCTGACCGTGACGCAACGTGTGCCCGTCGGGCCCAATCCCGCTGGGCTCGTCGTCGTGGGTGACGCGCTCTATTGCAGCATCAGCGACGGCTACAACTACGAAGGCGGTTACGCCGATGGTTTCCGCGTCGTGCGTCTGCATGCCTCCACGCTCGCCCCTGATGGCGACTTCCGCGTGGGCATGAACCCCACCGCGCTCGCCGCCGACGCTGCGGGCAACGTCTATTGCGTGGCCTCGGGCGACTACGGCGCGACACCGCCCGAGGTGTGGTGCATCACGCCCAGCGGAGAGGTGGCGCGCTACTGCGCGGGCAGCATCATCGCCACTGCCCCCGAGGTGCTCTATGTCATCGATGCCGTCACCGACTGGACGACCTACACCACGACGCTCTCCTATCGCGCCTACGACACGGCTACGGCGCAGCCGCTGGCGGACTTCCGCATCGACCGCGTAGCGCAGCCCGTCAGCCCCATCGCGATGACTTACGACGCTACACGCCGTCGGCTCTACATCACCAGCGACGCTGCCCTCTACGACTACAACTCTCCGGGCACGCTGCACGTCTTCTCGCCGCAGGGTGCACCCATAGCGACCTATGAGACGGGGACACACCCCTACGCCATCGTGCCGTAAAGGGCGCAAAAACGGCGTGGCGTGCGCCTTATTCGCAAAAAATGTGTAACTTTGCAGCGACTATGCGCATCCTCTTTGTCAATACTTCCGAGCGCGCTGGCGGTGCTGCCATTGCCGCCGAGCGGCTGCGCCATGCCCTCTCTCGGCGTGGCGATGAGGTGACGCTGCTCTGCCGCGACCGCGTCAGCGATGCGCCCGACGTGCAGGTGCTGCCCCATCTCATGCGCAGCCGTCTCTGCAACGCAGCCGAGCGCATGGAAATCGTCTGCCGCAACGGTTTCTCGCGGCAGGGGATGTGGGCCATCGACCACGGCCGATGGGGTGTAGATATCACGCGTCTGCCCCAGTTTGAGCAGGCCGATGTCGTCCACCTGCATTGGGTCAATCAAGGCCTGCTTTCGCTCGATGACATCGCCGCCATAGCGCGTAGCGGCAAGCGTGTGGTGTGGACGCTGCACGACGGCTGGGCTTTCACGGGCATTTGCCACGCAGAGCAGTACCACTGCGACCGCTGGCTCATGGGCTGCGGTCACTGTCCGCTCATCCGACATGGGCAGTGCGCCGACGACCTCAGCGCAGCCACCTTCCGCCGCAAGAGGGCGGCCTACGACGCGGGAGCCATACAGTTTGTCACGTGCAGCCAGTGGCTCGCCGATATGGCGCGACAGTCGCCCTTGATGCAGGGCCGCCCCATCACCGCTATCCCCAACTGCATCGACACTGACACCTATACCCCTGCCACTCCCGAGGTGCGAGAGGCGCTGCGTCGTCAGCACGGCCTGCCCACCGACTGCCGCCTCATCCTCTTCGTGGCCTACAAGGCGACCGACCCCAAGAAGGGCTTCGACACGCTGCGCCGTGCGATGGCCTTGCTCGATGGCTCGCGCTACGCCTTGCTCATCGTGGGCAAGGGCGCAACGACGCTGGCCGAAGGCTTGCCGTGCCGCGCAGTGCCGATGGAGTACATCAGCGATGCCGCCCTCATGCGCGACCTCTATCGCTCTGCCGACCTGCTGGCCATGCCGACGCTCATCGACAACCTGCCCAACACCATCGTGGAGGCCATGGCCTGCGGACTGCCCTGCGTAGGCAGCCGTGTCGGTGGCCTGCCCGAGATGATACACCCGGGGCGTGACGGCGACCTCTGCCCCGTCGGCGATGCCGAAGCGATGGCCGAGGCCATACGCCGCATCACAGAGGGCGATGAGGCCACCTTGGCCGCCTATCGTGAGGCCGCTCGTGCCACAGCCGTCGCCCAATATGGCGAAGCGGCCGTAGTGGCGCGCTATCGCGCTGTATATCAGGCGTGAACGCGCCTTTGCCCAGACACGAAAAACGATTTGCGCAGACGCTGCGGACGGTCTGCGCAGACGCTGCGACCTATTTGCCCGCGTGCGTTAATGTGCCTTTGCTTTTCCGCTATTTTTGTTACCCCATTACCCCATAATACCTGTGCTTCGCTTCTCCATCATCACCGTGACCTACAACGCTGCCGAAAGCCTCGCTGCCACCATAGCGAGCGTGGAGGCGCAGCGTCATCCTGCCATAGAGCATCTCATCATCGATGGCAACAGCAGCGACGACACCCTTGCCTTGGTGCACCACTACCAAGAGCGCAACTCCCACCGCAGCCAGCCCTGCGACATCGTGTGCCGCAGCGAGGACGACCGTGGCATCTATGACGCGATGAACAAAGGGCTCGATCTCGCCACGGGCGACTACCTCGTCTTCCTCAACGCGGGCGACACCCTGGCCGCACCCACCACGCTCTCCGACATCGCAGAGCAGGTGGCGCAAGCCACGGCAGGCAGCAGTCAGCCCTCGTCGTGGCCGGCTGTGCTCTACGGCGACACCGACATCGTCGATGCCGACGGCACCTATCTCCGTCCGCGTCACCATCGCCCGCCCGAGATCCTCGCGTGGCGCACCTACCGCCGCGGCATGCTCGTCTGCCACCAAGCCTTCTATGTGCGCACCGATCTCGCCCGCGCACAGCACTACGACCTGCGCTTTCGCCTCTCGGCCGACTACGACTGGTGTATCCGCGTGATGCAGCAGGCCGAGGCCGAGGGCTTGGATTATCTCAACACCCACCTCGTGCTCTGCCACTACCTCGACGGCGGGGTCAGCGTGCAGCGTCATCGTGCCTCGCTCATCGAGCGTTATCGCATCATGCGCCGCCACTTCGGCCTCCTGCCGACGCTCTGGAGCCACTGCCGCAAGGTCGTGGCAAGCGGCGTGGCACGCCTCAAAGCATAGCCCAACATTTGCACCTATGTACACCTATGCCACCACCCTTTGCGCCCGCAGCGAGCAATGCCCGCAGGAGGTGCGCCGCAAGTTGATGCAGCGTGGCGCGACCCCAGAGCAGGCCGACGACCTCGTGGCGCGCCTCGTCAGCGAAGGCTACATCGACGAGATGCGCTATGCCTCGGCCTACGTCCACGACAAACTGCGCTTCGACCGCTGGGGACGTGTCAAGATAGTGACCATGCTCCGCAGTAAAGGACTGTCCGCAGCCGCCATCGACGCGGCATGGGAGGAGCACTACGACGCCGCAGCCTATCGTGACGCCCTCGATGCGCTGCTCGCAGCCAAGCGACGGACTTTGCCCCCTGCCACCACACCAGAGGAGCGACGACGTGCCTGTCAGAGTCTCATGCGCTACGCTGCATCGCGGGGCTATGAGGCACACGACATCTACGCTGCCCTCGGTGCGCCAGACGACGCGGCAGACTACTAACGACAAAGCGCGGTTGAGGTCATCACGACCTTAACCGCGCTTTGCGTCGCAGGGGGAGCAGAGGCTATGCGTGCCTTAACCCTTGCCTATACATTTGAGCAGGTTGGAGAGGAACATCTCTATGCTGATGGCCAGCAGGATGATGCCGAAGAACTTGCGCATGATGAAGAGCACCTTCGGCGTGAGATACTTCTGCAAGCGATCGACAGCGGTGAGCACGAAGAAGATCCAGCCGATGTTGAGTGCCAGACCTATCATGATGTTGATGTCAGCATACTGGCTTTTGAGCGAGAGCAGCATGGTCAGCACCGCAGGACCGGCCAAGAGCGGGAACACCATCGGCACGATAGTAGCGTCCTTGATGTCGGGCGCGTCCTGGAAGATGGTGATGTCGAGCAGCAATTCCAGTGCCATGAAAAACAGCAGCATGCCGCCGCCGACAGCGAAAGCCGCAATCTCGACATTGAAGATGTGCAGC
This sequence comes from Candidatus Equimonas enterica, assembly GCA_018066225.1. Taxonomy (GTDB): domain Bacteria; phylum Bacteroidota; class Bacteroidia; order Bacteroidales; family Bacteroidaceae; genus Alloprevotella; species Alloprevotella enterica. The sequence goes on along the minus strand of JAGHRU010000029.1, from coordinate 5,036 downwards.
AAGGCTTGACCACCATAGTAGAACGCTACCATGATGGCACCACTGATGACGGTGGCACGCACCGGAGAGACGGGACGGCCACGGTCGTTGAGCGCAGCGACGATAGGCGTAGAGCCAAGGACATCCACCACGGTGAAGAGCATAATTGTGATGGAAAAGACATCGAGAAACGAAAATTCGGAAAAGAATTGTACGAGACTTTGCATGGGAGTAGGAGACAAAAAGATTTGATTTTGCGCGTGCAAAATTAGGAAAAACGCCTCACACGACAAAATAAAACGCCTAAAAAGCGCAAATAACAGCCCAAAAGCAGTTCGTCTCAACTATTTTCGCTATCTTTGCACCCGCAGCAAGATTTGCAGCCTTTCACCAATTCTCAATTTTCCCAACCCCAACATCATGGCCCAAGAAGACGTTTTCAAGAAAATAGTCGCACACTGCAAGGAATATGGCTTCGTCTTTCCTTCTTCCGACATCTACGATGGCCTCGGCGCTGTCTATGACTACGGACAAAACGGTGTGGAACTCAAAAACAACATCAAACAGTATTGGTGGCAATCCATGGTGCTGCTCCACGACAACATCGTGGGCATCGACAGCGCCATCTTCATGCACCCCACGATATGGAAAGCCAGCGGACACGTCGATGCGTTCAACGATCCGCTCATCGACAACCGCGACTCCAAGAAACGCTATCGCGCCGATGTGCTCATCGAAGACCAGATAGCCAAATACGAGGAGAAGGCAGACAAGGAAGTCGCCAAGGGACGCAAACGCTTCAAGGAGGCCTTCGACGAAGCACAGTTTCGCGCCACCAATCCGCGCGTGCTCGACTATATGGCCAAGCGTGACGCCCTCCATGAGCGCTTCGCTGCCGCTCTCGAAGCAAACGACTTGGAAGAACTGCGCCAGATCATCATCGACGAGGAAATCGTGTGCCCCATCAGCGGTACGCGCAACTGGACCGATGTGCGCCAGTTCAACCTCATGTTTGCCACCGAGATGGGCAGCACCGCAGATGGCGCAAGCAAAATCTATCTGCGCCCCGAGACGGCACAAGGCATCTTCGTCAATTACCTCAATGTGCAGAAGACGGGACGCATGAAGCTCCCCTTCGGCATAGCGCAAATCGGCAAAGCCTTCCGCAACGAAATCGTCGCCCGACAGTTCATCTTCCGTATGCGCGAGTTTGAGCAGATGGAGATGCAGTTCTTCGTCAAGCCCGGCACAGAGTTGCAGTGGTTTGAGACCTGGAAGAAGACGCGTATGGCCTGGCATCAAGCCCTTGGCTTCGGACAGGAGAACTACCGCTTCCACGATCACGAGAAACTGGCCCACTACGCCAACGCTGCTGCCGACATAGAGTTTAAGATGCCTTTCGGCTTCAAGGAAGTCGAGGGTGTGCATTCCCGCACCAACTTCGACCTTTCGCAGCACGCCAAGTTCAGCGGACGCAAGATAGAATACTTCGATCCCGAGACCAACGAGAGCTATACGCCGTATGTCATCGAGACATCTATTGGTGTCGATCGCATGTTCCTCAGCGTCATGTGTCATAGTTACGAAGAGCAGACGCTCGAAGGCGGCGAGACGCGTGTGGTGCTCCACTTGCCCGCAGCCCTCGCCCCGACCAAGCTCGCCGTGCTGCCGCTGGTCAAGAAAGACGGCCTGCCCGAGAAAGCGCGTGAGATAGTCAATGACCTCAAATTCCATTTCAATACGCAGTATGACGAGAAGGACTCCATCGGCAAACGCTATCGCCGTCAAGACGCTGTGGGTACGCCCTACTGCGTCACCGTGGACCACGACACCCTCACCGACGACTGCGTGACGCTCCGCGACCGCGACACGATGGAGCAGCAGCGCGTCCGCATTGACTCCTTGCGTGCATTGCTCGAAGACAAGGTGTCGCTCACGAGTCTGCTCCGTCGCGGTGCACAAATCGGATAACACCAACCATTTACGCCATGAAGCACATTCTCTTGCTCGCTCTTGCCCTTCCGTTGCTGGCCCTGACGGCCTGTACGGAGAAGGAAGAAGTCAGTCACGATTTCGACAACTGGGCAGTTCGCAACGACCAGTATTTCGCCGACAGCCTCAACTATGCGCGTGGTGAGATAGCCCGCGCCAAGGCCGCTTACGGCGACGACTGGGAGCGTCACACGCCCTATCGCCTCATCCGCAGTTTCACCCTCGCTCCCGAGGCCGCGGCCAAGCCCTCCGACACCATTGTGGTGCGCGTGTTGCGTCAAGGCACGGGCAGTGGCTCTCCGGCTTACACCGACACAGCCTTCGTCAATTACTACGGGCGGCTGATGCCTACGGAGACCTATCCCGACGGCTATGTCTTCGACCACAGCGGCCCATCTGCCCGCTGGGCTGATGTCTTCGACCCGCAGCTGTGTGTGCCGACGCGTTTCCCTGTCACGACGGTCTCCACCGTCTCGGGCGGCAGTTATCTGACGGAAGGCTTCTCTGCCACGCTGCAGCACATGCACATCGGCGACCTCTGGGCCATCATCGTGCATCCTGCTTTGGCCTATGGCGAAGAGGATCAGACCAAGTTCCCGGGCCACTCCGTCCTGCGCTTCGATGTAGAGCTCAAAGCCTACTATCGCGCTGGCACGACGCCGCCCGCATGGCGTTAGTCCTCGGCTGGGTCTGCTATACGCAAAGACCGCACAAGGTTCATCGTGAGCCTTGTGCGGTCTTTTGCTTTGTAGGCAAACAATAAAGGAAGTCAGCGCAGGGTGACTTCCTTATATTGTGCTCTGATGTGGAGCGGGAGAGAACTGAAACCTATCGGCTTGCAGCGTGTTTTAATACAGTGGGGGAGGATTGTTTGTCTTTCAGTTAGTTTTTGTGTTGTTGATAGGGTGAAGTTATTGTTTTTGTCTGGTGGAGTCTTTTTTCACGGAGTCGAGCACGGCGAGCGGCAGGCTCTCACTTATCTTTTGCAAAGCCTCGCTGGCCTCGCCAGCATCTCGGCTGTAAGTCTCGGTGTAGGCGGTGTTGTATTGCCACTGCTCGCCGTTGGCGCGCCCCACGGCAGCCCGGCGTGCGGAGTCGCCTATGAGCACCACGATGGCGACGATGGCAGCAGCGCGCAGCAGTGGCGTGAGTTTGCGTAGCGGCGTGAGGCGGACGGCTTTTACGCTCTGCTGAGGCGCAGCAGTTTCGGCGGCCGCGATGCGGGCGAGTACACGGGCTTCGAAGTCATCGCTGACGTGCTCCGACTGCATCGTCTCGAAGGTGGCAAAGAGCGGCGCATACTGCCTGAGGTGAGCAGGCACATCGGCTTGGCAGAAGAAGGCGCGCAGGATGCTCTCTTCGGCAGGCGAAGTCTCGGCTTGCCAGTAGCGGTCGAGGAGTTGCTCTATGTACTTATAGTCCATCATGGGGTGTGTCGTGTTAGAGGTGGGGAGCCAGTTTGCTGCGCAGGGCGCGGCGGGCGCGGCAGAGGATGACCTTGACATTGGCTTCTGTGAGGTGCATGATAGCGGCGATTTCTGCGCCGCTTCGGCCTTCTTCCTCACGCAGCATAAGCGCGGTGCGCTGGGTCTCGGGCAGTGTGGCGATGGCGGCTCTTACGGCGGCTATGCGCTCGTGCTGCTCCATGGTGGCCTGCGGGTCGTGGGCGTCATCGCCCATGTGCGCTGTGGTCTGGCCTGTGGCAGCTTCGTCGTCGAGCGAGAGGTGTTGCGCCACTGCTTTTGCGCTGCGGTCGAGGGCGAGGTTGCGACAAGTGGTGAGGCAGTAGGCTTCGAGGCTCTCTACCTCACGGAGGCTCTCACGTCGCTCCCATACGCGCACCAGGACATCTTCCGCCACATCTTCGGCTTCCATACGGTCGAGCGTGATGCGTAGCGCGAGGCGAAACAGGCGGTCTCTCAGCGGCAGCAAATCGCGGCGGAAGTCAATATCTGTCATAGGGCTCTATGGTATAGACGGGTGAGCGGGCAAAAGGTTACAACGAAAGGCAAAAAAAATTAGTCGCGGGCCCTTTGGGCGTGGATGAGGACGTGGCGACCGTCGGATAGGGTGGTGGCGAAGAGGTAGTCGTCGCCGCCTTCTCTCAGACGCAGACGGCGGCGCAGCGCAGCCACCGTGGCGGGGAAGCCCCGCACCGTGAGGTTGGCGCGCCGCTGGGGCAGATCGAGGCTGCGTAGCGACGACTTGCTGAAATCTGCGGTGCGCACGATGCGGAAGCGTCGGCCGGGAAAGTCGGAGGCGTAGGAGGAAGAGGTGTAGAGGTGGGCATCGGGCGAGAGTTTCGCCAGGCCGTAGCGTGTAGCGATGGTGCGAAACGCCCCGGCTTTGAGCACGGCAGGCGATGGCTCGTAGAGGTAGGTGGAGAGCGTCGTGGCATAGGTGACGCTGCACGTGCGTTCCTCATGGAGCGAGAAGGTGAAGCGGTGATCGTCGTCGGCGCAAGTGATGAGCGGGTCGGTGGTAGGGGCGTGTCCCACCACGAGCAGCAGGTCTTTGCACTCGCCGCTCTGGGCGAAGATGTGCACCTCGGCCACAGTGGGCAGACTGCGCAGCGCACGCCGTAGGTCGAGCATGGGCGAGAGTTTGATGACGACATACGCGGCGCGCTCCAGCAGTCGGGGCATCAGTGTCACCACGTCGGGCTGGCAGTCCTCTATGAGCACCGTCTTGCGGCCAGCCTCGTCGCGTCGCGCGGGGTCGAGATAGAGGAGGTCGTATGAGGAGGTCTGCTGACGTGAGAGCCACAGTATGGCGTTTTCCTCGATGAAATCGGCGTTTTTGACGCCAAGCAGGGGCAGATTGTGGCGCGCCAGACGTACCAGTTCGGCGTTTTGCTCTATATAGGTCGCATGGCGGAATATCTGCGATAAAACCGCGAAATCCACGCCGTAGCCGCCCGTGAGGTCGGCCATGTGTGTGCCGCCCTGGGGGAAGAGGTGCGCGATGACCTCGCCCTTGTAGCGCGCTGCTGCCTCGCCGCTGCACTGCTCTATGGCAAGGCGTGGGGGATAGATAATGTCGTCGCACGCCGCCCACGAGGGCAC
>JAGHRU010000228.1 GCA_018066225.1 Candidatus Equimonas enterica | reverse complement strand
GCTGCATAGAGTGGGCGCGCTATGGTGTCGGCTTCGAAAGTCGTCATCGGCGCGGTGTGATAGTAGTAGCCATTCTCGCGCATCAAGGTCTCGATGCGGGCCTGCTCTCCCGATGGGTTGAGCACGCTAAACGCATCGCCGCTTCTGAGCAGACGGGGGTGCGCGGTGCTGTCGAGCAGGTGCTGCATGGGCGCGTCGAAGCCGAGATAAGCGATGGAGTCGAGCCGATAGACGGGCCCCGGCTGTATGTTGTAGGCCAACTGCGCTTTCTTCGGATTGCTCTCCGTCAGGACTTCGTGCGCTACCTTGCCACGGAAAAAGCCATAGTTGTGGAGCGTGTTCGTAGCGACCTTGGCGCGTGTCTCGGGGGCTACATTGCTCACGAGTATGGGCTGCGTAGCGAAGTGCTTAAACATCCATTTGCCCCATTTGCTCTCGGTGTTGGCGTACTTATTGTAGGTCCAGAGGCCAAACTTCAAGGGAGAGGTGAGCGACGACGAACCGAAGAGGCTGTTGTTGGGCGCATAGGCCAACACGGCTTCCACTTCTTCTTTGGCCACAGCGAGGGCATCCTCTTCGATGGCACGCTCGGCCTTGTATTGCTTGCGCTCTTGTCGTGTCATCTGTTTGAGGTTTTGGGCTTTAAGGTCTTGCAGGGTGGGAAGCACATCGCTGGCATTACCTTCGAGGAGGTGGTCCACTGCGTTTACAGCGTTGGCCACGGAGGTGATGACGCCAGTACTGTCGCGATCGGCCTTGCTGGGCTTTGACTTTTGCGGCTGACCGTAGGTGATGGCTTTGATGCCCGTATAGAGTTGCTCGCCTTCGGGGATGGCCGAGGTGGTGGAGCAGGCCGCGAGCAGAAGCAAGGCAGCACAGCCTGTCCAGAGCGTGAGGAGGCGTATGGAGAGATGAGGTGTTCGCATGGTTACTTGGTGGTTTTCGCTTTCTTCTTATTGCTGAATATGAAGAGTTCGCCCAGTCGGTCGGTCTTGCGCCGCAGCACAAGGCCTGCCCCCGTCTTCATGAGTTGGCCTTCGAGCGGATCCTGTGCGCTGCGATCGTAGAAGACGCGGACGTAGCGCGTGGCGCTCTTGTCGAGGCGATACTCTACGCTGACGTTGTTGATGAACGACTCTGCCGAGTTGGTGGCATCGACGCCAGTCGAAATCTTACCACCTACGATGACGGAGATGCGGTCGTCGAGGAAACGCTTGGAGAACTGGAACGAATAGTCCGTGGTTGTCGTGCCGACGGCTGATGTGCCGCTCTCGACGCCAAGGCTGATGTCTATGGTTTTGAGCGCATTGCCGGCGATCTGTTGTATCTCGTTCTGCAAGAAAGCGTTGAGGGCGTTGGAGGCTTTGAAGCCTGTGCCCGAAGCCATGTTGGCATCGGTCATATACATGCCTGTGGCAAGGAGAGCTACGGCCGTCTTGCCGCGCTGTTCGGCCGTCATCGCTGCCAGTTCGTTTTGCACGCTGAGGTCTTCCGGGGCTTCGATGGTGAACTCCAAGCCCATCTCTTCCAGTGGCTTGGTCAGTGCCACACCCACATTGAAGGCCACGGAGCGTTGCTGGTCGCCATCGGTGACGACGGCTTTCACGCGCTCTTTGGCTGCAATGTTGAGCGTAGGATTGAGCACCTCGCCAGTGAAATCAACGTAAGAGCCCGGATCGATGGCGAAGGTTTTGAGCGGAATGACGGGCAGTGCGTATTTCATCTCACCCTGCTGCACGGTGTAGCGTCCCGTCATACGCATTTCGCCCTGTTTGGTGAGACGCATAGTGAGGTCGCCACCGCCTTCGAGATTGACGTAACTCTCGCCATCTTCGGACAGCAAGCAGTGGGCGCGTGCTGCCTCGTTGAGAGCAATGTTGAGGGTGAGGTCCATCGTGCTTTCAGGCTCACGCGGCGTCTCCACCGCTGTCGTGTCAGCAAAATTGACGAAGGTGACGAGGTCGGAGAGGCGGTCTTCTACGGTGAGTGGTGAGTCTTTGAGGATGTAGGTTACGTCAGTGCGGTCGAGCACGTTGAGCTTGCCGCGAATGACCATATCGCCCAGCGTGCCGCTGACGGAGCCGAAGAAGTCGGTGAAGACTTTGCCATAGATCATCGACTCACGCTTCTTCTCCGTGTTGATAAGCTCAAAGTCCTTGGCGCGCATGGTGAGATTGAGGGCAATGGCATCGATGTTTTGTGCATTGACACTGCCGTTGATGAGCAGTGGCTTCTCGCCTGTGGAGTAGAGGCCGTACTTGTCGAAGGTGATGGTGGAGCGGTCGATGCGTACGGGGCGGTCGTCCATGCGGAAGTCGAAGCCATAGACGTCGCTGTAAATGTGTGCTCCGCCCATATCGAGTTGCCCATCAAGCGTCGGATGCTCCACAGTACCGTGCAGATGGAAGTCGCCCTGAGCGTTGCCGCGTAGTGCCATGTCGGTGCCGACGAGGAAGCCGTTGAGCATCTGCAAGGGGAAGTCGTGGAGCCGCAAAGTGCCGTCGTAGGAGCCGCCGCCGGCTTCGAAGTAGGAGCCTTCCACCTCTGCCACTTCGCTGCCTGCCTGTGAGATGAAAGCATTGGCGTGGTGTTCGCCGCCCTCCTTGGGCAGATAGAAGGCTTCGATGCCGATGTCGCCCAAATCAACGCCCTCATATTTGAAGCCTTTGGCCTCGGCATCGACAGCCGCCGAGAGGTTGTCCTCGCTCATGGTCACGTGGACATCGCCCGAGAGCATGCCGTTGAAACTGGGCAGGAAAGGCAATACGGACGAGAGTTCCGTGAGGTTGAGTTGGCTGATGGAGAGGGTGAGGTCGTTCTCGCCAGTATCGGCGTTGGGCTCACCATAGAGTTTCAAGCCCGTGCCGTCGTCGGCCAGCAGGTCGATGTTGGCGCGGATGCTCTTGTCTTTGCCGAGGAAGATGTAGTTGTCCTTATTGAGCGTGAAGCCTCGGTAGGCGATGGTGGGGTTCTTGGGGTAGAGACTGACGTTGATGCCTTGCTCTACGATGTCGGCGCGTACGCCGAGGTCGATGCCCGTGTCGCCCTGTTCATCGACGAAGAGAATGTCTGCGCCTGCGCCGCTACTGAGCAAGTAGGACTTGATGCTGGCGTCAAACTTGTTGGGGTTGCTCTTAAGGTAGTTGTGAACGCGTGCGTTGAACTTAATGCCCGTCGTGTCTTGCAGGATTTCTACGTTCGTCGTGTCGAGTTGCATGTTGCCCGTGACGATGGGTCCAGCCAGGGCATAGCCGCTGAGTCCGCTGACGGGGCTGGTGTGCAGTGACACGTCGAGCGTGGAGAGGGTCGTGCCTTTCAGACGGAGTAGGCCTGCCAAGGGGTTGTCTTGTCCAGCGCGCAGCGTGAAGTCGAGCGGGAACATGGCGTGGCGCAGAGCCTCTTGGTCGAGCGCACGGCGGTCTATTTGCACCATCAGCATATCGATGAGCGTCGAAGCGTGCTGGGCGAGGGTGCCCACCTCGTCGCCTGCGGTCAAGGCAAGGGCAAGGTCGCCACTGTTGATGTGCGCGGCAGTGGTGTCGGGCGCGCTGGCGAAGTCGAAGTACAGGTCGCGGGTCATAACGGCGCGCGTGTTGTCTTGCAAGCGGATGTCGCCCACCAATCCTTCGGCGGCGATGTGGCGCATATCCTTGGAGCAACGTGCCTTGATGTCGATGTTGCCGCCAAGGCAGAGCGTGTCGGTCGTCGCGCCGAGCGCACGCAGGTCGAGGCTCTCGATGTTGGCCTTCAAGGCAGCTACGATGCTGGGAGAGAGGACGGCGTCGAAAGCACCACGGCCGCGCAGCAACGGATTGTTGGCACTGAATGTACCCACAGCCTTGCCACCGCTGAGGTCTGCGTCGAGGTTGATGCCGTCGAGGGGGTAGGTGGCGTAGCGGAAACGGCGGATGTCGGCACGGGCGTGACACGCTGCGCCGCGTGCTGTCGGGTCGAAGCCGTGGCCGACGGCGGAGAGTGTGCCGGTGAAGTTGCTGAGCCCCATGCTGGGCAGGAAGGCTTGCAAGGGGAAGCGCGCGGCGTTGGCCTTGATGTCGTAGTACTCGCTCGCGAGGTTGGCATGTGCCTTGGCGTGTAGCGACCCGCCGCCAGTGCCGAGGGTGAGGTCACCACGGTAGTCGTTGGAGGCGAAAGCGACACTTCCAGCGAGGGTCATCGCATCGGGCAGATGCACTTGCTGGGTGACCTCGCGCGGCAAGAGGCGACGGACGCAGGCCAAGTTTTGCGTGCGTGCATTGAGACGCAGTGACCCGCTGCGCCACGGCGCTGTGGCGTGGCGCAGGCGGCCGTTGGCATTGAGTGTGGCAATGCCCGGCAGGGCGATGCGGAGTCGGGATATGGTGAGGTCGTCGAGGTTGCCCGTGAATGTGCCTGCGATGTTGAGCGGCACGGCAGGCAAGGCACGGAGCATAGCCTTATCGACGAAGCCGTCGCCAAGGGTGAGGATGTCGCTATGCCCGATGTGGGCATCTACATCGATACTCATGCGGCCGTCACCTCCCGGTGAGAGTGAGGCCCAGTCCATAGCGATGCCGGCGTTGATGCGTGAAGACGGCGTGAGCAAGGTGAGGGCAGGGACGCGCAGGCGCAGTGTGTCGAGATAGACGCTGCCCGAGAGTTCTTCCACCGAGAGGCCGCAGCGTTCTTTCATCCGCAGGTGGCGCACCCCGCAGCGCAATCGTCCTGCCTCGTCGTATGACAGGGTGTCGATGACGGTGCCGAGGTCGCTGATGGCGATGTGATTGATGCCGAGGGGGCGGGTGGCAGGGTGAGCGATGAGCCGCGTGCGCGCTCCGATAGTGGCGCGAGTGCTGCGGCCAGCGACTTGGGCTCTGGCGCGAGCCTACCCGCTGGGCGCGTGTTTGCCCCTGCGTCGTAGTGGACGAAACCGTCCTCGATGGTCAAGCGGCGAAAGGCGTAGTAGGGACGTCCCGTGTCGAAATGGCCATCGAGCAGTTCCGCCTTGCCCAGTGCTGCCGCTATGCGCATCGTGTCGCCCGGCAGGCTCACAGCCACAGCGGTGTGGCGTAGCGTGACGCGGTCGGTCACGATGTCCCACTTGGCGGTGGAGGTTGTCGTGTCTTCTGCGGCGGTGTCGGTGAGCACCACAGCGAGGTTGGCATCGGCGAGCACGGCCTCGTTGAGGTGTACTTTCTCCCGTGCCCATTCCACACCGTGGAGTTCGGCATCGAAGAGCCGCACGTCGCCACTGACGCGCGTGTCGGCGATGAGGCTGCGCGTGTCAATCTTGGCTTCTCGCAGCCGCAGACCGTCGATGTCGGCACGTCCCTCAAAGAGCGGCAGCACAGCAACTTCGAGACGAATGGTGCGGGCATCGCACACCAAGGAGTCGTCCTGCGTTACGTGGAGGTCATCGACCACAAGGTCGAGTGGGAAGCCCAAGCGTACATAGCCGATGCGGATGTCCAGCCCCGTGCTTTCGCTCATAGCTTCGCACACGCGGCCAGCCACGAAATTCTGCACGGGAGGCAGATAGAGTAGTATGGCGAGTATTAGAAAAAGTAGGAAGGGGGAAGCGACTATCCACCCCACGGCCTTCCACACTTTCTTGCGGTTGATATTCATAGCAGGCGATATTACGGCACAAAGGTAGGCATAAATCTTGAAACTACCAAGCGTTAAGGCACATTGTCGTACAAGGGCAGACCCTTTTCCCTGTCTGCGCAGATCGTTTCACCTGTCTGCGAAGACAGTTTTTAGCCTCTGCCCAGACCCGAAAAGACGGCAGCCAAAAACCGGTGAGACCGCAGCCCTGATATGTGGTTTTTGGAGGGCTATAGGGGGATGGTGCGACGGCCGCCAAATTTCATGAAACTTTAA
>JAGHRU010000033.1 GCA_018066225.1 Candidatus Equimonas enterica | reverse complement strand
CATATTCCATTTCGATAAAAAACGGAATGGCGATGAGGGCTACCATCAACGCGGTCACGCGACAGGTCGTTTCAGACAAGCGCAGCATACGCTGACGATTGCCAGCCCCCTCGCTCTTGACAATTTGAGGACGGATGGCGCGCACGATGGTATTGGCCAAGAAGAGTAGGAGACCATTGACCTGCTGCGCTATGCCATACGCGGCGTTGATGGCGATGCCAAAGAAGTAATTGAGGATTAAGGCCGTACCTTGGTAGCGACCTATGCTACAACCAGCACCGATGAAGTTCCACGCGCCGAAACTCGCCATTGGTCGTAGGTCGTTCCATGCGACACGATGCCAGCGGAAGTGAGCCTCGGGATAGTGGCGCAAGGCGTAGAGGCGTTTGAGCACCAATATCAAGATTAGCGAAGCCATCGTAAGGACACCAAAGGTGATAAGACGGTCGCCGCTGGCCCAGTAGCAGACATAGAGGGCTGTGAAGAGCTTGAGCAGGGAGTCGCAAATGTTGAGCAGGGCGACGACGCCGAGGTCTTCGTGCGCATTCATCACAGCCTCATAGGGCACGGTGATGATATTGACAAAGGTGGAGCAAGAGATGGCCACCAACAGCAGACAGGCTGGCAGCAGACGGTCGGCAGGCGCATGGATGAAGTGCGTGATGTAGTAACCGCCACCAATAGGCAGCAAAAGCAGTACGACAAGGCCGATGGCTGTGTGTAGTACTACACTCTGGTAGAATGTCTCTTTCAGTAGGGCCGCATTGTCATGCCCATTCTCGTAGGAGAGGAAACGCTGCGTGGCGGCCGCCATCGCCACATTCATAAAAGAAAATAAAGCAATGAGGCCTGCTACGAGATTGTAGAGGCCATAGTCCACGACACCAAGACCTTGATACAACAAGCGTACAGCGATAAGCTGCACGCTCATTGTGACCAGCATGTTGAGATAAAGAAATGCGGTGTTCTTTATGACTCTGGTGCTTTCTTTCATTCCGCTTGCGGTTTCGAGTAGAGGAGTTTGAGGTATATCCACGCGACAGTGCCGCAGAAAGTGACGAAGAGGAAGCCCAAGAGTATGAGCATCTTTCGTGGTGCATAAGGCATCGTCGGCACGGCCGCGGCTTGCAGGATGGTGAAGGCAGGCGTCTTCTCCTGTACCTTGGCTTCTTACATCTGCACCTGTGTCTTCATCTGCGAGAGTACATTGTAGGCCAGTTGCATCTCATTCTCGAGGCTTTCCTGCTCACTCATATAGGCTTGCAGAGCCAGCTCTTGGTGCGTATCGCAATAGGCGGCATACTTCTTCTTGGCTTTATCGTACTTGACAGCAGCCTCGCGTTCCAACTGACGGTAGTGCTCCAAGTCGGTACGCGCTTTCGAGGTGCGGTAGTCGGTGATGAAGGTTTGCAGGTGGCTCATCACTGAATCCACGACTTGCGTAGATACCAAAGGATCTTGCGTCGTGACGGTCAGATAGATAACCCCATTGTCATTGCCCACTGTGCAACTGATGCTCTTGCGCAAGGACTCGATGAGCAGGTTGTCTTCCTCGGAGAGGTATTTAGGATTGATGCGTCCGTCCTTTCCGCCCTTTGAGAAGTTGTGTACCGTAGGCGGGAAAAGTTTGCGGCGCAGGTCTTTTATGCTCTTCGTTACGAACGCCCACCATGGCTTCTTGCTCTTGTTGCGCAAATACTGCTCGCAGGTCATCGTTTCGCCATTGACCGTCGTGACATTGATATACAGCATCTTGACGATGAAGTCATTGGTGGAGATAACATCGGGGTAGAGGTCGGGACTGATAGCGTCGGTACCACCATTGAGGTTTAAGCCTGCCATGGAGGCTAACGCCCCCATAGAGCCGCCCAACTGCTCTTCGTTGGATTCGGAGGCGATGCTTGCTTCGGCTTTGTATTGTTTGGGGATGCTATAACCGATGGCTACGGCTATTATGGCAGATGCCGCGCAGTTGATGAATATTAACTTGCGACGTGACTTGATAGCATTCCACAGTTCGGATAGGCTAAATTCGTTAATCATAGTCTTTCTTATTACCTCAATGCGTTTATCATGACAGCACCCAAAGATGCAAACGACATACTCATCGAGAGGATTTGTGCTGTGGTCAGGCGTTCCTTCTTGGCCTTGGCGGTGACGACGATGGTACTACCGGGCTTAATGTCTTTGGATGACCTAACGCGGGAGGCCGTACCGTTTTTGTTCATGACGAAGACACGATTTTTGCGGGCTTGCAAGCCAAATCCACCTGCTTGGTTGATGTAGTAAGAGAGGGAGGCTTGCGGATTGTAGGCCACCGTGTTGGGGTACATCACTTCACCGCTAATCGTCACCGTGTTGTCGTATTGCGGGATGACCAAGCGGTCGCCTTCTTCAAGCACGATGTCGTATTTGTCATTTCCCGGGTGCTCCAATGCCTTGTCAAGTTCGATGCCGACAATCTTCGTGTCGCTGATTTCTTGACGCTTGGCCCATGTCAGCGAGTCACGGCCTTGGGTATCTGCTCTCATAAGCATCATGACAATGGACTGCTGACGTTGCTTCTCGTCGAAGGTCAATCGGCGCTCCAAGTGCGCGCCTTTCACATAGGCATCTTTCGTCACACCGCCAGCGTTCTTGACAAGGTCGGAGAGGCGGTAGTTCTTCTTGGTGATGGTGTAGTTACCGCCAAAGGTGATTTCGCCTTCCACAGAGACTGCGCGCTGATCGATGTTGTTGGGTGCGCGTCTGACAGATACCACATCGTAGGGCTGGAGCGTAAAGCCTTCGTTGTCGTCAATGACAAAGCCTTCCTTGATGGAGAAACTATGGAACTCGGCAATTTCCGTCGCAGCTTCACTCGAGAGGTTGTCGCGTACGCGGCGTGCTACATCGACCTTGGCCATCGAAGCGTTGTCGGTAAGTCCGCCTGCTTGTAGGATGAGGTCTTCTATCGTCGTGTTTTCCGCATATTCATAGATGCCCGGGTAGAGCACTTCGCCCTCTATGGTCAGCGTGAGTTCGTCATTGAAGTCTTGACGTGATGGTATGTAGAGTACATCCTCGTTGGAGAGAGCAATGTCGGCTATGCTGTGTTCCAGCAGGCCTGCTATGTTGATGCTCTTCGTCTCGAGGCTTCGGTCTTCCTTACGGCGATGGAGTATGCCGCGTGTTTTGATGGCATCTTCGCTCAGTCCGCCTGCGACCTCTATGAGTTGGCGCAGCGTCGATACACTGCCATCCATCTGGTACATTCCCGGACGCATAACAGCACCACGGATTTCCACCATATTGCTGAAACGCTGAAGGGTGGAATCGACATCCACGGAGTCGCCGTCGCAAAGTTGGAACGTGCCGCGCTCAAATTCGTTAAGGCTATGGAAAGAGTACATCCCGCCTTCGCCTTTCTTGCGAATGAGGCGAACGACATCCTCGTAAGCGTCACCCGTAAATCCGCCAGCGTATTTGAGCAGTGTGGCAACGCTTTCGTTGCTCTTCATCTCATAGTACATCGGTCGTTTGACTTTACCTGTGACATTGACCAGACATTCGTAGGTCTCTACATAGATAACGTCTTCCGACGCAAGGCGTATGTTGCCTTTGAGGTTGCCATTGAGGATGTAGTCATAGATATCTACCGTGGTCAGCGGACGGCCGTTGCGCAGCACCTTTATATTGCGCAAGGTACCTGTCTCCGTAGGACCGCCGGCCATATACAGCGCATTAAACACTGTGGCAAAGGCCGAGAGCGTGTAAGAACCAGGGTTTTGCACATCACCAAAGACATGTACGGTGATGGTCTTGGTCTGGCCTACGGAGAGCTTGATGCTGCTGCCTGCAAAGCGGTTGCCGACGGTCGCTTTGAGACGGCTGTTGGCTTGTGCCACGGTGAGTCCTTCCACCTGTACTGGGCCATAGCCGCTGATGTTGATGTAACCGTCGGGGGTAACGGAACATTCGTCTTGCTTCTGTGAAGCACCATAGATGTCGATATAGACCACGTCACCAGGACCAAGACGGTAGTCGGCCGGAGTGGCGATGTTCATTTCAGGCTCGAAGGTCAAGTCCTTGTTGTTGAAGATGTCATGGCCAAAGATTTTCTTCTTCGGCTTGTCTTCTTCCGCCTCTTCCTCGCCGAAGATGTCATTATACATTTCCAAGGAGTCGGGGAGGAAGGTGTCAAATTCGTCATAATACTCCTCCTCACGCTGCATACGCATTAGTTCGCGTTGCTTGTTGGTCAATTTCTTATTGCGGAGCGGGTCGTCATTGCTCTTGCGATAGTTAGAGGTTCTATCCTTTATCTCTTTTTCTTTACCATTATTGACGCGAAGTCGGTTCTCGCTTTTGGACGATGTGATATTCTTCGCGCCATTCACGCTGCCTGCTTTTTGCTTCTCGTATTTCTTGCTTATCTTGCGTATACGGTCTATGGACACGCCGCGCTCCATAAGGTTGGTGACGATGGTCTTCCTATCAACGCCTTTGTCGTTTTCGCTGATAACGTAGTCCATAATCTGTTGGTCTGTCATCGAGGATTGGGCCAACGCAGGCAGCCCCGTCGCCATGACGAGTGCGATGAGCATTATAAATCGCTTGAACATAACTGATGCTTGGGAGAAGGTGAGTATATGACGATATTCTTCTTACTTGGCGTAACTTACGGCACGCGTCTCTCTGATGACCGTAATCTTGACCTGTCCGGGGTAGGTCATTTCGTTTTGGATGCGCGTGGCGATATTGGCCGAGAGTTCGTCAATCTGCTTGTCGTCTATCTTGTCAGCACCGACGATGACGCGGAGTTCGCGACCTGCTTGTATGGCGTATGTCTTTTGCACGCCGGGGTAGGACATAGCGATGTTTTCGAGGTCGTTGAGGCGCTTGATGTAGGCTTCCACGATTTCGCGGCGAGCACCGGGACGCGCACCAGAGATAGCGTCGCAGACTTGCACGATGGGGGCGATGAGCGAGGTCATCTCCATCTCGTCGTGGTGTGCACCAATGGCATTGCAGATGTCGGGCTTCTCCTTGTATCTCTCTGCCAACTCTGCGCCATAGATAGCGTGCGGCTTTTCGCTCTCTTCATCGGGCACCTTGCCTATGTCGTGCAGCAAGCCTGCGCGTTTTGCTTTCTTCGGATTGAGACCGAGTTCGGAGGCCATGACGGCACAAAGGTTGGCTGTTTCGCGAGCGTGTTGCAGCAGGTTTTGGCCGTAACTGGAGCGGTATTTCATCTTGCCGACGATGCGGATGAGTTCCGGATGCAGGCCGTGTATGCCAAGGTCGATGGTCGTGCGCTTTCCCGTTTCGAGGATTTCCTCATCTACTTGTTTCATCACCTTGGCCACGACTTCCTCGATGCGTGCAGGATGGATGCGGCCGTCGGCGATAAGTTGATGCAATGCCAGACGGCAGATTTCGCGGCGTACGGGGTCGAAGGCGCTGATGACAATGGCTTCGGGCGTGTCATCGACCACGATTTCCACCCCTGTGGCTGCTTCCAAGGTTCTGATGTTGCGGCCTTCACGTCCGATGATACGGCCTTTGACTTCGTCGTTGTCGATGTGGAACACGGTGACGGAGTTTTCGATGGCCGTCTCGGTGGCGGTGCGCTGTATGGTCTGTATGACGATGCGCTTGGCTTCTTTGTTGGCCGTCATCTTGGCGTCGTCTATCATGTCGTTGATGAGGCTTTGTGCTTCAGTGCGTGCTTCGTCTTTGAGCGACTCTATGAGGCGTTCTTTGGCTTCCTGTGCAGAGAGTCCAGAGAGGGCTTCGAGTTTCTCGCGCTCTTTGCTCTGCATTTGTTCCAATTCCTCTTCTTTCTTGACGAGCAAGGCTTGCTGATTGGCCAGGCGGCTCTGCTGACTGTCCATCTCTTGCTTGCGCTTGTTGAGTTCTTCCTGTCGTTGGTTGAGCCCTATCTCGCGTTGTTTGAGTTTGTTCTCGGTCTGGAGCAACTTCTGGTTGCGCGTCTGCACTTCTTTTTCGAGTTCTGCTTTTTTGTTCAAGAACTTCTCTTTGACTTCCAGCATCTTTTTCTCTTTGATGACATCGGCTTCTTTGTTGGCTTCTTCCAGCATCTTGTTCAGGCGAGATTTGAGGACGTATTTATAGATACCGAAGCCTATGCCACATCCTGCGGCAAGGGCTATGATGGCGATCACGATAGTAATTATGGGAGATTGCATTGTTGTAGAGTTATAGTGATGTATAAAAAGGTTGTTTATTTCGGGTTGTGCTTCGTAGGCAGTACGGCGTCCAAGTCTTCGTTGAGGCTCTTGATGGCTTCCACAAAGGGGGCTGTGTCGTTGGCCGATTGCGTCATCGTGATTTGCAACGCAAAGTCGAGGAGCACGGTGCACATATAGTCGGCGTAGTTCTTGCCGGGAAATTTCTGCTGATAGGTGTTGAAACGCTGATTGATGGCAGCGGCGGATGTGCGATAGTATTCTTCCAGATCTCTCGGGATGTTGAAAGTCTGTTGCTGGTTCCCGATGATG
>JAGHRU010000234.1 GCA_018066225.1 Candidatus Equimonas enterica | reverse complement strand
AGAGTGGCCAAATGCCATTTCGACATACGCATCGGCGTGTACATTAAAGTCGTGATGTCATAGGTCTGATTTGTCAGTCCTTCTTTGGCCAGCCGGAGGAGTGTACCGGGCACATTGGCCTCTGTATTTGCGCGAAGGTTGATACCGATGGTGTTGTAACCGCCGAAGGCTTTGAAACCTGCGCCGAGCATCTGCATTTTGATGTCTACTCCAAGGCGGTTTCGCTCGTTGATGTTTCCCAGAAACTCTGTGGCGGAGACCAAGGGGTTGGTGAAGAGTGCCGTCTTTCCATCGATGGTGTAGAGCACGTCTTTCACGCCGAGGTTGCCGTGCATGGTCAGGTCGAGGTTGCCCAAGGCGGGCATAGACACATAGTTTTGGTCGTTGGAGAGTGCAGGGTTCATTTCGTGGCGAAAGAGGTAGCCGTCGGTGAAGTAGCCCGACTCTGTATGCTGTGCTTGCGCGGCCATGGCAGTGAGCAGCAAGGCTGCGCTGACGATGATGGTATGGAGATGTTTCATGAGGTCTATATATCTATGGTGTGTATGTGAAGCGCGTGGGTGTTAGAGTTCGCGGTCGTAGTAGCCATCGACGGTCACTTTGAGGTTGCTGATGCGTATTTGCTGCGACTTGTTGATGTCCTTGTTTACGCCTTTGAGGTGTACGTTGAGCCGAGCACCTGTAATCTCGCTCACGGGTTGGCCTGCGAGGTCGAAGGTGATGTCTTGTGACGCATCGCCTGTGATGGCGGTCTGTCCGCGGAGTTCGCCTTTGCGTCCCAGCAGCACAAATTCCACGTTCTCGGCATCGAGAGCCACGTCCTTTTGCAGCGTGACGTTCACCGTAGCCTTATTGACGGTCAGACCATCGAGGTCTTCGTCGCTCCAGTCGTCCCACACTTTGGTGTACTTTATCTTGGTATTGTCGGTCAGAGAGAGGCGGGTGTAAAATTCCCAAGTGCCATTCACGCCATCAATGTCGGTGCCCAGTGGCAGTGCTTTGGAGAGTGTCGTCTTGGGCACGGTGGGACGGAGCACGCGGATGTTGAGTTGCTCTGGGAAGGTTTGTCCGTCGTTGCTTCCCACGACGCGGCCGAGGTCTTTGACGGCCTCATAGGTGTAGCCTTGTGGGTGATACATCGCTTCGTTGTAGGGTGACATGGCAATGTGCGTACGCGCTGTGCTCTCGATGGTCAAGGGCGAGGTGATGGTGTTGTTACCCTTTATTTCGAGTGTGCTGCCCACGCCGATACCATACACGCCAAGGTGATTGTCGATGTCGAGATATATTTGTGGGTTGTGTAGGTCGATATTTGTGCCGTTTTCTTTCAGTATGTCGGGCACGTTGTTGATGACGACGGGGTTGATGACGATGTCGTCCATCTGGTAGGTGATGTCGCCCTTAAAAGCATTGATGGTCAGAGCATGGTCGAAGCCCACATGGCAGGCGTAGGTGATGGTGCCCGCCTGCTCAAGCGTGGCGATATCGGCATAGCGTGCCGTGCTTTGCAGGTCGGCCATCGTCAGCGTGGTATGTCCCGACACGCCGCATGCCTTGCGGTAGTTGAAGGTATGCGTCGTGGGGTTGAAGACCTGCATACCTGCTTCTGCCAATAGGTCGTAGTCAATGCCCGTAAAGGTGCAATTGAGATTGACGGTGTAGTCCTTGTCGAAATGACATTTGCCATCATTGAAGCGCAGTACGCCGTTTTTGGGGTCGTAGGTTGTGCCTGCTTTTGTGGTGACGGCAAGCCCATGAGGCATTGTGATGTGAAGGTCGTCGAAGTCAAAGGGCTTCAAAATCTGTTGCACCCCGTTGAGTTTCACACTTATATTCAGCGTTGTGGGGTCGAGTCCCAAGGTCTCTATGCGCTTCACGTTGGCATCTATGTCAGAGGCTGTGAAGTTGAGATTGTTGTTGTCTGTAATGTTGCTGAAGGTGATGTCCAGTATCTCCGTCTGGGCATTGATGCCTATCTGCGCCATGAGCGAAGGACTCTCGAGTATCTCGCCGATAGTCTTATTGCTGGCATATTGTTGCATCTTGCTCTTGATGGCGGGGTCGAGGGTAAATCGCAGGAGCACCTCTCCGCTGAAGTCTGCCTGCGGTTTGTTGAGGGCTATCGGAGCGATGCGGATGGCAGAAGAGGTGAATGTACCTTCCTTTTGGAAGTAATAGTTGCCCTCGGCATCGGTCTTGATGTCGCTGTCGTCGGCGATGTCAAGCATAAGGTCAAGTTGCACAGGGTCGATGTTCAGGGGGAGCGTCAGGCCGTTGAGTGCAAACCGCGATGTGGTGTTGATGTCTGACAGGTCGTAGTCGCTGTCGGTGCACGCCGTATGGAGCCACAATACGGCCAAAAACAAGAGGATGGAATAAGACTTCTTCATGTTAATATAACTATTGAAATGTTTAGAGATTGCAAAGATAGTGATAAAATCTTAAATAACAGCGGTATTAAGGCGAAAAATTACTACCTTTGCAGCGCAAAGTTTCACCTCGTCCAGCCATGAAGCACTACACCGACATCTTCCTCGACTTCGACGACACCATCTACGACACCCGCAGCAATGCCGACCTCGCGCTGCGCGAACTCTACGAAGCCTACGACCTCGAAGGCTACTTCGCCTCTTTCGCCGACTTCGCCACGCCCTACTGGGAGGCCAACACTGCCCTGTGGAGTGCGTATTCGCACGGCGAAATCTCGCGCGAAACGCTCATCGTGGAGCGTTTTCGTCGGCCGCTGGCTACGGCGCGTGGGCTCATCGTCACCCCCGACCTCTGCCTCCGCATGAGCGACACCTTCCTCGACCTCTGCGCCTGCAAGAGCGGGCTCAACCCCGGCGCACGCGAGTTGCTCGACTACCTCCACGGCCGCTATCGCCTCCATGTGTGCTCCAACGGCTTCCACGAGGTGCAGATGCGCAAACTCCAATCCAGCGACACGCTGCGCTACTTCGCCACCATCGTCCTCTCCGAAGACGCGGGCGCCAACAAGCCCTCGCCACGCTTCTTCGACTACGCGCTCAGGCTTACGGGCGCACAGCGGGAGCACACGGTGATGATAGGCGACAACTACAACACCGACATCACGGGCGCAGACATCTCGGGCATCGATGCCATCTTCTTCGACCGCTGGGAGGTGGGCGAAAGGGGCGTGGCCACGCACCGCGTGACGCGCCTCTTGGACATCGTCGGTCTGCTCTAATCCTCATATCTCATCGCCATGAAAGTACCCCATACCTACGCCATCACGGCTGTCCTCATCCTCCTTGCCGCCGCCCTGACATGGGTCATCCCTGCGGGCGAATACACGCGCACCGTGGCCGAGAGCGACGGCGTGGCGCGCACCGTCCTCGTCGATGGCTCGTTTCACGCCGTAGCGGGCCAGCCGCAGAGTTGGCAAGTCTTCGGCGTGCTGCTCGACGGCTTTGTGAAGCAGGCGGGCATCATCGCCTTCCTGCTCATCATCGGCGGCGCGTTTCAGGTGCTCGCCGCCACGCGTGCCGTCGATGTAGGCATCCGCGCCTTCCTCTCGGGCTGTGCGCGTGCCGAGCGCGGCCGTCTGATGCGCCGCCTTGGCGTCGATAACGTGGTCATCGCGGCCGTCATCGTGCTGTTCAGCCTCTTCGGCGCAGTCTTCGGCATGAGTGAGGAGACGTTGGCCTTCATCGGCATCATCATCCCGCTGGCCGTGTCGATGGGCTTCGACTCGCTCACGGGGCTCTGCATGGTCTATGTGGCGGCCCACGTCGGCTTCTCGGGCGCGGTGCTCAACCCCTTCACCATCGGCCTTGCGCAGGGGCTCTCGGAGTTGCCCCTCTTCTCGGGCTATGCCTACCGCATGGTGTGCTGGGCGGTGCTGACCACGGTGCTCATCATCGCCGTGCTCATCTATGCCCATCGCGTTAAACGCGACCCCACGCGCTCGCCCATGTACGCCGCCGATGCCTACTGGCGTGGCCTCACTGGGCAGAACGGCGCGACGGTCAGCGCAGATGCGACGCAGCATCTGCGCAGCGCGTGCGTCGTATTCGCCCTGACGCTCTCTGCCCTCATCGCATTTGCCATCGTCTGCCCCGAGAGCACCTTCGCCGTGGGCAGCAGCAGCGTTACCCTGCCAGCCCTGCCCGTAGCCGCTGCGGCGTACGGCCTCATGGGCGTGGTGACGCTGCGGCGCGGCGTGCCTTTCTTCATCCTCACCATGCTGGGCATGACCATCGTGCTGCTCATCGTGGGCGTGATGGCACACGGCTGGTACTTGACCGAAATCAGCGCCATCTTCCTCGCCATGGGCATCCTCTCGGGCTTTGCCGCTGGCCTTGGTACGGACGGCGTCATCGCCGAGTTTACCGCTGGCGCCAAGGACATCCTCGGCGCAGCCATCGTGGTAGGTCTGGCCACGGGCATCATCCTCATCCTCGAGCAGGGACGCATCATCGACCCCATCCTCCACGCCATGGCGGGCACGCTGGGCGAAGGCGGACGTGTGGTGTCGGTGGAGGTGATGTACTGGATACAGACGCTCATCAA
>JAGHRU010000091.1 GCA_018066225.1 Candidatus Equimonas enterica | reverse complement strand
GGCGCGCCCTCATGCATAATGAGTGTGGTGGCACCGACGGTCACAATGTCGCCCTCATGGAGATAAACCGTCTCGCGAGCACCTACGATGTGATCCAGGACAAAGGTGCCTGTCCCCGATGGGCCATCGCGGAGGATAAAGCGGACTGCGCCACCAGCCTTCTGCTGCACCTGCACATGACAGTGCGTGGTATCGACGCTGGGATCTACGGTCTTGAAAGCCGCATTGGCGTTGGTGCCAGGCACTTGTCGGCCGATGGTGTTGCGCCCAAGGCGGAGCGGGATGATCTGGCGGTAGTGAAAGGCGTTTTCAATGACGACAAAATAACCCAATACGGCGGCCTCAGTCTCTGTCGCTTGGGCTTCCGTTTTGGGTGATGGTAGGCGTATCTTAAACTGCTTGTTGCAGCAAGGACATTCAAATACTAATGTGCGACCCGGTACATAGAGCGCGTCGTCAAAAAGAATAGGCTCGTCGCACTTCGGGCAACGTATGCGTTTCATAATGATATTAGGGCATTTTCAGCACCCAAACACCTTCTAAATCCGATTGCTTGCAGAGGGCGTTGAGATGCGCTTGGGCTTGCTGAGCATTGGGATAGGAGCCTTGTACCACACGCAGGCCTTTACCGCTACGCATGGGGACAATGCGAAGGTTGTCGAAGCCCTGGCCTTGGAGACTGGCCACAAAGGCGGTGGCATTGCGCTCTGTAACACCGCTGGCCAAGACGATGACATATTCTTCCGTAGGTGCTGGTGTCGTGATGGTGGGGGAGGCGGTGGACTGTTTTGTCTTCACCGATGCAGCGACCTTGTGGGCTATCGCGTCAAGAGCCTGCTGGGGCATCGTCGCTGCGATGTTGGTGTCTGAACTTGACGACTTGCTCGCTGTGGTCGAAGCGATGTGCGCTGTGTAGCGCAGGAGACTGTCGCCAAGTGGCGAACTCCATGCGAAGCACACCAATAGGGCAATGACAGCCGCTGCAACGCTGTGGGCAAGGGTCTTGTTGATACGTATAATATATACATTATCGTCTGCCTTGTGCGAAGGTTCGCTCGGCGTGGTCGTCGGGGTGGTCGGCAGCACAGCCTGCGGTGCTTGTGCCGCCTCTGTTCGTGGGTTTGCTGCCACGCTGTCGAGCGCGTAGAGGGTGGGTGAGGCTATGCCGCTTTCAAGTGGGTGGAAGTCGTAGGCCGATGAGCCATCACTCTCCAGCGTGCCAATGCCCGCGAACTCCACGTTGCCGTCTGCTTGGAGGCGCGCTCTGATGTCTGCCACAGCCGCGTCGATAGCCGAAAGGCACTGGGCGTAAGTCTCGCCCGTAGCAGCCATGTAGGACTGCACGAGCAGACCGTCGTTGATGGTCAGCAGGGGATTGAAGCAGACGTCGCGGTAAGGCGGTAGAAACAGTTGATCCTCAGCGACATATCTTGCAGGAATATATTGCGCTACAAAGCCGCCGAAGCCGGGCACAATGACGCAATTGTGTCCCAGCAGCAGGCGTTCGATATGTCGCGAAAGGGTATTCATGATGATTTCCGAGTGCAAAGTTAGTGATTCGCGTGGTATTGGCAAAATGTTTGACCCTATTTTTTTAAGATATTTTTGGTGTTATCGGGTCTGAAATCAGCGCAAACGGAGAAATAGACCAATGCGGAGAATTTGTGCGAAAAAGGCAGTAAACGCATTTTGTTTCCCGTAAATGATATTGCTGTAATGCTGCAAATAAAATCGGTTATGTGGCAGTAAATCAACGAAGAAGCATTGTTGTGAAAATTTCGTGCAGAATCCTCTCTCACGACAAGGGCAGACGGTGTGTCGCATCAGGGCAGACCGTTTTTACGACGAGGGCAGATAGTTTTCACGATGAGGGCAGATGGTTTTGACGGTTTCTCGGCGGCGTCTGAAGGCAAAGCGCGAAACCGATTTTTAGACCAATGAGCCAAGAAAGAGAAAGTCGCACTGAAACAATGACTATGTCAAATATATTGTGTAAATTTGCCCGCAGAATACGATATAGCCAACCCACAACATGAATATCCACATCGTCACGCGAGGTGGCGCGGCGGGCGAGACGGCCGCAACGTCGTCGCCCATTGTGCACTACTCACTGCCCGAAACTTCGTTCTTGCGCACGGGACACCCTTTCTTCATACCGCAGTTTGCCGAGCCTTGCTTGGCTTTCCCGCACGTTGTGCTCCGCTTGTCGCGTCTGGGACACTGTGTCTCTCGGGAGTTTGCGCCGCGCTACTACAATGCTGTGACGCAGGGTGTGCATTTCGTCGCTCAGCGGCTGTGGCTACAGGCGCAGCGCGATGGATTGCCATGGACGACGGCCACAGGCTTTGACGGCTGTGCTACGGTGGGAAAGATGTACCCTTTGCCCCAAGGCGAGGAGGTGAAACACTTGGGCGTGCGTCCGAGTCTCTGGACCGATGTGGGGCACACGCTGCTCATCGACGGCAGGGTGGTGCACGAAGGACATACGGCCGCGTGGTCGCATGCTGTGGATGACATGGTATCTGCGCTCAGTGCGTGGCATACGCTGCGCGAGGGCGACCTCATCTTTTGTGGCACAAGGGCAGAAGGCATCCCCGTGCAGGTGGATAGCCATGTGGACGGTTATATCGAAAAAACGCACGTTTTGAGTTTCAATATAAAATAAAACTCGCGTTGCTGCGTTTATAATCAATAATCTGCTATACCCGTATTATGCGTACACGATACATCACTCTGATTCTGGCTCTATTGCTGTCGGCTGTGCCTGCCGCCGCCGATTTCCTTCATATTCCCTCCTTGGCCGTGGACTCGCTTTACAGCACACGCGTCACGGTCTCGGCTACTGACCTTGATGCCGACTGCCGCGTCGCTATCGCCTATCCCGAGTTTCGCCCGCTAACGCCGCAAGAGGCGCGCGAGGCCGAGGCCCACCTGTTGCCGCGCATCAGCCTGCCTGAGCCGCAATGTCGCTTGATGATGAGCCGTGGCGAGGCGTTTTTGCAGGTGCAATTCTCGCCTGTGGTCTATCGCGAAGGGCGTTGGATGCGCCTCGTCAGTTGTAAGATAGAGACGACCTGCGCTGGTGGTGTGCAGCGTGCGCCGAAGGCCAAGGCCGCTTCGCGCTATGCCGATACGAGCGTCTTGGCTTCGGGGAAATGGGTGAAGGTGCGTGTGGGCGAAGAAGGTATCTACCGACTGACCACGAAAGCCCTGCAAGGGATGGGCTTCAAGGACATACGGCGTGTGAAGCTCTATGGTTACGGCGGCCGGGTCATACCGGAGAGTCTGCCCGAGACAGGGCCAGAGGCGCTGCCCGATGACCTTGTGGAAGTGCCGATGATGCAGCGCGGCGACGACTTGCTTTTCTTTGCCGAGGGCACGGTGCGCTGGACGTTTGACACCCAGTTGGGATTGTGGTTGCACCGTCAGAACCCTTATTCCACCTATTCGGCCTATTTCTTGACCGAAGGTGACGATGCACAGCGCATCGCCACGGTAAGCGACCAAGGGGAAGGGGGCGACATCATAGACCGCGTGCCCTATTATGGCCTCTACGAGAACGATGCTTTCGGCTGGTATGAGGGCGGTGTGCGTATGTATGATGCCTATGATTTTGACGGTGGTAGCCAACACACCTTCAAGGTCTCCACACCTTCGCCCGATGTGGCAGGGCCTGCCACCTTGACGATGACAGCGGCCGCTGCTCATGCCACGGAGGCCACCAACTTCGTCGCTTCCTACGCTGGCACGACGCTCGGTACCATCAAGGTGGCGCGTCTGGGCGAAAACGATGCCGCCAAAGAGGCGACTGGCTCTTTCATAATGACTGGACTGCAAAACGATAACAGCATTACCGTCAGTGCCACAGCAGGACATCATGCGCGTCTCAACTATCTCCGTGTGAACTACACCCGCCTGCTTTCGGCGCAAGATCGGCCTTTCGCTTTCGTGCCCGCACCCTCGGGCGATGTGCAGGCGGCGACTTTGCAGATGACAGCAGGGCAGGGGAAGACGCACCTCTGGCGCATCGGCATCGTGGGTGACACCACGGCAGAAGTGCCCTATACGCTCACGGGCAATACACTCACGGCACATATTGCCGATGCTTCCCGCCGCTATGTCGCCTTTACAGAGGATGCAGACTATCCCGAGCCCGTCGTCGTGGGAAGTATCGCCAATCAGAACTTGCACGCCGATGCCAATATAGATATGGTGATTGTCGTACCAGCTTCGGGCATCTACGACGAGCAGGCAGAGCGATTGGCTGACCTCCATCGCCAGCACGACGGTATGACGGTGAAGGTGGTGCGTGCCGATGCGTTGCACAACGAGTTTAGCAGCGGCACTCCCGACGCTTCTGCGCTACGTCGCTACCTGAAAATGCTCTATATCCGCGCTTCCGAGCGTACGGAAGCCTCGGTCGCACCGTCTTATCTTTTGCTCTTCGGCCCATCTTCGTGGGACAACCGTATGCTGACTGCCGATTGGAAGTCGCAGGATCCCGCCAATTACCTCCTGGCCTATGAGGGAGATGCCAGCGATGTCTCCATAGGCGATGTGTACAGTTATGTGGCCGACGACTACTTCGCTTTGCTCGATGATGGCGAGAGCAGCGTACTCAGTGCGGCTCCTGATATGGCCGTGGGACGCATCACACCCTATTCCAAAGCAGAGGCAAAGGTATATGTAGATAAGATAGAGGCGTATCTCTCAGGCGGAGATACCGGCGTGTGGAAGAGCAACATCCTTGTGATGGGCGACTATGGCGACAATAGTTCGCACATGGAAGACGCTGAGCGCGTCGTGCGTGCCATTGACGGTGCCACCGACAGCCGTTACAATGTCTATAAAGTCTATCCTGATGCCTACGACATCCAGACTTCGGCCACAGGCAATACCTACCCACAAGCCACGCGCCGGGTTCGTGAGTTGATGCAAAAGGGAGTCGTGGTGGCCAATTACAGCGGACACGGTTCACCAACCCAACTTTCGCACGCATGGCTATTGCAGTCGGAAGACTTCAAGACCCTTTCGCCTGTTCACGCTACCCATTGGGTGCTCGCTTCCTGCGAGATATACCCCATCGATTCCCATGTGGAGTGTTTCGGCCAAATAGCTATGACGCGACCCACGGGCGGCGCCATCGCTTTCATGTGTGCCACCCGTGCCGTATATGCTTCGTACAACAATCCGCTCAACTGCTCCTATATGCGTCTGCTGCTTACGCCTCAAGCCGACGGTCGCTACCTGCCCATTGGCGAGGCACTGCGCAGAGCAAAAGCCGAGCAAAGCAGTACCACGATGAACGCTTGCCTCAACAAGGCGAAGTATCTCATCATCGGCGACCCTGCACCTCGCATCGCGCTGCCCACGCAGCAGGCTGTCATCGACAGCATCAACGGTGTGGCTCTGGACGCTACGGCCGAGAGCGTGCAACTGCCTGCGGGAAGCGTCGCCACGGTCAGCGGTCATGTGGCAGGCTGCGACTACGACGGCACCGCAGTGCTCAGCCTCTACGACAAAACCAACACCGTGAACACGAAAGGCTACGGCTCAGACGGGGCTTACACTTATACGACGCGCGAAAAAGTCATTTACGAAGGACAGGCACGGGTCACGGCAGGTCGTTTCCACTTCGACATAGCCATACCGCTCGACATTTCCTACTCCGATGAAAATGCAAGGGTGAGCCTCTACGCGGTGGCGGCAGACAGTACGCGGGAAGCGATGGGCTACACGACGCGCCTCTACCTCAATGGTACGAATACATCGGCCGCTGCCGACAGCGTAGGCCCCAGCATCTATCTCTATCTTGACGACCCCATGTTTGTCGATGGCGGCATCGTTGGCGCGTCACCGCTCTTCTATGCCGAGT
>JAGHRU010000148.1 GCA_018066225.1 Candidatus Equimonas enterica | reverse complement strand
GGCTGTCCGCAATTCGGCAAAGGCGGTGGAGACATTGGGCATGGCGTTCAAGGTTTTCTGCCGCAAAGTTACAAAAAAATCAAGATATGACGACTACCTCTTCCCACGAAATATGGATGCGCCGCTGCTTGCAGTTGGCCCAGCATGGTGAACTCATGGCTGCCCCCAACCCTGTGGTGGGTGCCGTGTTGGTGGCCGAAGGACGCATCATCGGCGAGGGCTGGCACCGCAAATGCGGTGAGCCACACGCCGAAGTCAATGCTTTCGCCGCTGTACGTCCTGCCGACCGCCACCTCATCCCCGAAGCAACGCTCTATGTTAGCCTCGAGCCGTGTGCCCACTATGGGCGCACGCCGCCTTGCGCCGAACTGATTATCCGCAAGGGCGTGCGGCGTGTTGTCGTCGGCTGTGTCGATCCTTTTGCGCGTGTGGCAGGTCGTGGCATCGAGATGCTGCGGCAGGCAGGCATTGAGGTCGTGGTCGGTGTGCTGCGTGAGGCGTGCCTCGCGCTCAACAAGCGCTTCATCTGTCAGCACGCTCTGCACCGCCCCTTCATCACGCTCAAGTGGGCTGCTTCTGCCGATGGCTTCCTCGACCGCATACGGCCTGCCGATGAAGAGCCATCGCGCCTCTCCTCGCCGTTGAGCAAACTCCGCGTGCACAAGTTGCGCGCACTCCACGGGGCTATCCTCGTGGGGCATCGTACCTTCGTCATGGATCGCCCTCATCTGCGCACGCATTACTGGCCCGGCAACTCGCCGCTGCGCTGTGTGCTGGGCAGCGTGGGCGAGGAAGCACTGGCCGCTGGCTTTGAGGCATTCGCCGACATCGATACGCTGCTTGCCACGCTCACCGAGCGTGGCATACAAGGGCTCTTTGTCGAAGGCGGCGAGCGCACGTTGCAAAGTTTCATCGAGCGCGACCTCTGGGACGAGGCTTGGCAGGAGTGTACGCCGGTCCTCTTGGGCGACGGCGTGCCTGTCCCCACGATGCCGCGCCAGTATCGCGCCCAGGACGAGATGCACTACGGTGCGCGCTACAAGCACTGGGTGAGCCCCATTTTGGCCAGTCACTATGTCGATTTCTCATAGTCACCACTTCCTATACTTCAAGACGACGACCATGAAGCAGATACTTACCATTCTCTTGTTATTCTTGGCCATGCCTATGTCGATGTTGTCGCAAACCTACGATGCGCTTTGGGCCGATGTGGCCAAAGCCAGTGAGCAGGACCTGCCAGCGCGGGCTCTGGCGCGTGTGGAAACCATCGCCCGCAAAGCGACCCGAGAGCACCAAACTGCTCAACTGCTCAAAGCCCTCTTGACGGGGCAAATCATGGCTGAGGAAATTTCGCCCGATAGCAGTCAGCGCTACATCTGCCGTCTCCGTGAGGGCATCGACGTGGCACCCGATGTCGCCACCCGTGCCCTCTGGCAATGTGCGTTGGCCAAGACCCTCTGCCAGAGGCCCGCTAACGACTGCGCTACGGCCGACGCATCGCTGCCTACACCGCGTGCGCTCTTCTTGGCGTCGCTCAGCGATATGACCGCCTTGGGGCAGGTGTCCATTGACAACTACCTGCCGCTCTTTCAGACAGGGGCAGACAGCCGCTATTTCGACCACGACCTGCTCAGCGTGCTCCTCGATGCCGTGGAGGTGGACCGCCCGTGGCGCTATGCGCGTCGTCCCTCACAGGGGGTGACGACAGAGGAGTATAAGGTGCTGCTCACCCGCGCTGCGCATTACTATGAGGGCGTGGGCAAGCGCGATGCTGCGCTGCTCGTCCATTGCCGTCTCCTCTCGCAGGGCTATGTGGATGCGCAGGAGCGTATGGCCTATTGCCGTCAGTTGGTGCGCGACTACGCCGATGCCACGGTCTTCCCCGAGATTTATATAGCGATGACCGAGGTCAGCCAGAGCGAAGATGAGGCCACCCTGCGCACCCTTATGCCCGAGATAGAAGCCACCATCGCGCGCTATCCGCACTATCCGCGCACCGATGTCTTGCGTGGTTTTGTCGATACCCACTGTGCACCGACGGCGCGTCTGGCATGGCGCACGACGCAGCCCCATGCGCCGCTGCGTCCTCATACAGCCGTGACAGTCGATCTGACGAGCCGCCATGTCCGCGAACTCACGCTTCGCCTCTACCGTCTTGATGAGACGACCGCCCCTATGCTGGCCAATGCGCCCTACGCCAGTGATGAGTATTTGTGCCATTTCCGCCATCACGAAGCCCTGACCGTCAAGCATGCTATGGCAGAGGACTTGCCCTATATCACCGTCAGGGACTCCATGACGGTGCAGTTGCCCGAGGCTGGCCTCTACATCGCTACGCTCGAAGCCGACGGCCAGTGTTTTGCCACCGAGCAGATTCACGTCACGGGGCTGCAAGTCGTCACCTTCGCCTCGGCAGATGAGACGCAGCAACAGCGGCGTGTGGCCGTCCTCGATGCCGAGACTGGACATCCTGTCCCGGGGGCTACGGTGCAGACCTATGCTTACGAGCGCAATCGTAGTAGGGACAATGCCCTCACCTTGGCAGCCACTGCCACTACCGATACCGAGGGACTGGTGACCATCGATGCGCCGCGCTACGATTACCGCCGCTACTATGCCTTTACGCCCGATGACCTTGGCGGCACGCTGTTCTCCCTGTCGTCTTCGGGTCTTGTCGCGGGGCATGACGATGCCCTCTACCAGCGTGTCCATCTCTTCACTGACCGCAGCCTCTACCGTCCGGGGCAGACCGTCCATGTCGCTGGCCTCGTCTATGCGCAGCGCGGCGACACGGTCTCTACCGTCCCGGCAGGGCAGGAGAGAACGCTGGCCTTGCACGATGCCAACGGCCGGGAGGTGGAGCGGCAGCATGTGCTGACCGACGACATGGGACATGTGAGTGCCGATTTCTCGCTTCCCGAGACCTGTCTGCCGGGCACGTTCACCGTGAGAGCAGTGAGCGCGGAGCATTCGTATGCCAACGCCGAAGTCGGCTTCCGTGTTGAGGAATACAAGCGGCCGACCTTTACGGCCGGCATCGACCGCCCCACCACAGCCTACGCCCTCTGTGACACCCTCTGTCTGACGGGTACGGCACGCACTTTCACCGACCTTCCTGTTGGTGGTGCGCGGGAGCAATATACCGTGCACCGCACTGCCTTTATGCTGTGGCGGGCCTCGGCAGGAGATGCGTCGCTTCTGACGGGCGAGACCACCACCGATGCCGATGGACGTTTCACCATTCCCGCGCCGCTGTTGGCCGCCACTGACGAGACAGTAGTGCCCAACAGCCCGTGGCACAGATACCGCTTCGTCATTTCCGCTACCGTCACCGACGCTTCGGGCGAAACCACGGCGGCGACGCTGACGCTTTTCGCCGCTTCCCAGCCTTCTGCGCTGCACATCGACGCGCCCGCAGCCTTCTGCCGCGAAGACCTCCCTGCCGTGACTGTCAGCAACATCAACGCTGAGGGCAGCAATGTCGTGGCCGAGGGCCATCTCTCCATCTACCGCGAAGGAGATGACGCAAAGGCCGTGGCGACTTATGCGCTGACCACTGGCACAGCGTTGCCTGCCCAATGTTTCGACCTGCCTTCGGGGACCTATCGTATGTCCGCGCACCTTGATGGTGACGGTGCGCCCCAAGCCGTGTGGCATACCTTCACGGTCTTCAGCGAGCAAGATGCCAAGCCCGTCACCAGTGCTCCTCACTTCGAGTATCTCCGCCCTAATGCCGCGGGCGACAGTGTGCTCATCCTGGTGGGAACACCCGAGCAGGACGTGTGCGTTTACTACGACCTTGTGGCCACTTCGGGCTATACCGAGCACCGCCTCTTCACGCTCTCCGATGCCATCCATCGGCAAACCTTGGCGTGGAAAAGCAAATATGGCGATGCGGCCACGGTGCGTTACCTCTTTGTGCGCCACGGTGTGATTTATACCACCGAGGCAACGGTGAGCCGTCCCAAGCCCGACCAGCGTCTGTGCCTGCGCTGGGCCACGTTCCGCGACTGCACTACCCCGGGAAGTCGCGAGCAATGGCGGCTCAGCGTAACCCGCCCCGACGGTACGCCTGCTGCCGCCAGCGTGATAGCCCGCCTCTACGATGCTTCGCTCGATGCGCTCTATGCCGTGCCATGGCGTTTCCACCTCAGTTTTCCGCGCAGCATGCCTGCGCTCACTCACGACGTGCCGTATTATGATTTGTCTGCCCTCTCTGGTGGCCTCGGCGTGCAGATGCGCGACGCGCCTTCGCTCGACTTTACGCGCTGGTTGCCCGCGCTCTTCGACTACTATGCCCAGCCCATGTATCGCAGTGGGCGAAAGATGTTGATGGAGAAGGCGATGCTGACATCTGCGGCTCCCGCGATGATGAACGATGCTGCGGGGAGCAATGCCTTCGCTATGGCGGGGACGGTTGGCGCGGTTGCCGAAGACGCGCTTGACACTGCGGCAGAGGCGGAGGAGGAAACGGGCAGCCTGCGCGCCAATTTTGCGGAGACGGCCTATTTCGCTCCCGCGCTGCGTTGCGACGAGCAGGGTGAGGCTTACATCGCCTTCACCATGCCCGAGAGCCTGACCGAATGGCATTTTGATGCCTTTGCCCACGATGCACAAATGCGCTTCGGAGGCTTGGAAGACAAGGTCGTGGTACGCCGCCTGCTGATGGCCGAGACCAACTTGCCGCGCTTTGCACGCTGTGGCGACCGCTTGGCCATTCCCGTCACCGCTACCCGCACCGACGGCGAAGCCACTGCCGAGGTTGTGAGCGTCGGCATAGAAGTCAGTGATGCCCGTACGGGCAGTCTGCTCTTCGCAGACTCCCGTGAGCAAACCCTGTCGGGGCAGCAAAGCCTCACCACGTCCTTTGTCCTCGAAGCCCCGAGGGCTGCTGGGGCCATCAGCGTGAGGATATGGG
>JAGHRU010000143.1 GCA_018066225.1 Candidatus Equimonas enterica | reverse complement strand
AGTTTCCTGGCCCCTACATTTTACTAATGGCAAACTGCTATGTTCATCGCTATCGATAACAAAATGCTCACTCAATGACTCAAAGAAAGGTTTCAATCTACTGAACCCATAATCTTTAATGTCAATTTCGTTTTTGATAAGCTTCAAACCTATGATTGACATTTCAGTCCAACCATCTTCTCTCTTGTTTAAAGATACAATCTCTTTGATTTTTGAAATACATTCAGTATTCATCTGTTCTATCAATTAAAGTTTAACATAAATTTGTTTTGACAATGCAAAATTACGCTCAAAAGAAAGTAATTAATGCTAATAAAGCAACCAAAATTGTAAATTGTTTCATGTCTTATAATTTAAAAGGGTTTAAACTTCGTTAAGTACGTTGTTCACAAAAGAAGCACAAGGCATAATAGCAACCAAGATGATTGCCCCGATAGAAACCTTGTTGATAGCATCGTAGAAAGAAATACCAGATAGCGTATTCATAAAATTTATTTTCTGCCTCGCCCCCCTACTCGGCTAATACATCTTTAAGTGAACGGGCACAAGAAAAGCGTAGGGACTTGTCCTTACTCATCTATCACGGGCTCTGGTAAACCTCGACTGAAATGATTGGAAACAGTACCCCCACGCCGATATGCTCGAGCTACGGCGTGGAGGCCGCATGCATGCGTGCATACAGTGTGGGCGTTACCGTATCTTCATCCTCAGTCTTAATGAAATGTACCAGATTTCGTGATAAGGATAAAGCGTGGAACGCCTTCTTGACAAGCGGTTTCTCTCGCCTGCGCTGCAAATTTACGGCGAAAAAACAACTCGGCCAAGCAAAACGGCAGAAAAACGGCGCAGAAGCGACGCAAAGCAACAAGGGCAGACCGTGGAAACTATCTGCGCAGACAGGAAAAACAATCTGCCCAGACAGTTCGCACGACAAGGGCAGATTGGTTCACGCACGCTGCCCTTGTCGTTTTGTGTCGCTTTACACACCGCTGCTTT
Organism: Candidatus Equimonas enterica; assembly: GCA_018066225.1. GTDB lineage: Bacteria > Bacteroidota > Bacteroidia > Bacteroidales > Bacteroidaceae > Alloprevotella > Alloprevotella enterica. The sequence continues at coordinate 2,813 of JAGHRU010000143.1, read as the reverse complement.
TCGCCCCAAAAGGCAGGCAGGAAAGGCGCAAAGCAGGAAATAGCGCGGCATAATAGGCGATATATGAAAAAATAATTGTAACTTTGCAGCCGTATAAGTATTTTCGCGGAATACGCCCCTTTGCCACAGGCCAAGCCGCTATACCCTGAAAACACCTACGCCACAACACAACATCAACGCCCCCTAAACCTAACACCGACACATGGGATTTTTCAAAAATTTATTCTCAAAGAAAGAAAAGAAAGAGGTACTCGACAGCGGTCTGGAGAAGACCAAGAAGAGCGTGTTTGAGAAGCTCACACACGCCATCGCAGGTAAGTCGAAAGTCGATGACGAAGTGCTCGACAACCTCGAAGACATCCTCATCACCAGCGACGTGGGCGTTGATACCACCTTGGAAATCATCAAGCGCATCGAAGCGCGCGTGGCACGCGACAAGTACGTCTCGACCAGCGAACTCAACGCCCTGCTGCGCGACGAAATCACCCAGCTCCTCGCTGGCAGTGGCAACACTGACGAGGAAGGCTTCGACATCGCCGACGACCACCGGCCATACGTCATCATGGTCGTAGGCGTCAATGGCGTAGGCAAGACGACGACCATCGGCAAACTGGCCTATCAGTTTAAGCAAGCCGGCAAGTCGGTCTATCTCGGCGCCGCCGACACCTTCCGTGCTGCTGCCGTGGAGCAACTCGTCATCTGGGGCGAGCGTGTCGGCGTGCCTGTCGTCAAGCAGCAGATGGGCAGCGACCCCGCCTCCGTGGCCTACGACACCCTGTCCTCTGCCAAGGCCAACGGGGCTGACATCGTCATCATCGACACAGCAGGCCGCTTGCACAACAAGGTGGGACTGATGAACGAACTCTCGAAGATAAAGAACGTGATGAAGAAGGTCGTGCCCACTGCACCCGACGAGATTATGCTGGTGCTTGACGGTAGCACGGGGCAGAACGCCTTTGAGCAAGCCAAACAGTTTATCAAAGCCACCGACATCACCTCGCTGGCCATCACCAAGCTCGACGGCACTGCCAAGGGTGGCGTCGTCATCGGCATCAGCCACCAGCTCGGGGTGCCTGTGCGCTACATCGGTCTGGGCGAGAAGATGACCGACTTGCAGCCGTTCAACAGCCGTGAGTTTGTAGAGTCACTGTTCTCCTAATCCTCCATAGCGACACCCCATCATGCGCAGCATAGACATCATCACCATGGGTTGCTCCAAGAATCTTGTCGATTCGGAGCAACTGATGCGTCAGTTTGAGGCCATAGGCTTCACCTGCTACCACAATCCCGACAAGCATCACGGCGATGTCGTCGTGGTCAATACCTGCGGCTTCATCGGCGACGCCAAGGAGGAGAGCATCAACCTCATCCTCTCACTCTCGCAAGACAAGACCCAAGGCCTCTTGCCTCACCTCTATGTCATGGGCTGCCTGAGTGAGCGTTACCTCCAAGAGCTGACAACCGAAATACCCGAAGTCGATAAGTTTTACGGCAAGTTTGACTGGCGGGCTCTCATCAGCGACCTCGGCTTCACGCCCAAGGCCAGGGCGCACGAGCGCGTGCTGACAACGCCTGCCCACTATGCCTACATCAAGATATCGGAAGGCTGCGACCGCTGCTGCGCCTACTGCGCCATCCCCATCATTACTGGCCACCATGTCAGCCGCCCGATGGAGGAGATTGTCGAGGAAGTCCAATCGCTGGTTGCACGCGGCGTCAAGGAGTTTCAGATTATCGCCCAAGAACTCACCTACTACGGCGTAGATCTCTACCACGAGCAGCGCATCGCCGCACTCGTTGAAGCCATCGCCGATATCCCCGGCGTGGCTTGGATACGCCTCCACTACGCCTACCCCACACATTTCCCCCACGACTTGCTGCGCGTGATGCGTGAGCGCGACAATGTCTGCGCCTATCTCGACATCGCCTTGCAGCACATCAGCGACCACATGCTCCAGCGTATGCAGCGCCACATCACCAAAGCCGAGACGCTGCAACTCATCGAGGACATGCGCCGCGAAGTGCCCGGCATCTGCATCCGCACCACCCTGATGGTCGGCTTCCCGGGAGAGACCGATGCCGACTTCCAGGAGTTGCTCGACTTCGTGCGCCAAGTGCGTTTCGACCGTATGGGAGCCTTCGCTTACAGCGAGGAGGAAGGCACCTACGCTGCCGAGCACTACACCGACGATGTGCCTATGGCGGTCAAGCAGCAACGCCTCGACACACTGATGGCCTTGCAGCAAGACATTAGTGAAGCCTTACTGACAGAGCGCATCGGTCAGCGCATGCGCGTCATCATCGACCGCAAGGAAGGCGACTGGTATGTCGGACGCACGGCCTACGACTCCCCCGACGTGGACTGCGAGGTGCTCATCGCTGCCGACACTTGTCGCCAACCCCTCACCATAGGCGCGTTTTACGACGTACACATCGATAGCACCGAGGAGTTTGACCTTTATGCCACTGTGATAGATTAACAAGCACTATGACCAACAAGGAATTTATATCCACGATAGCCGCACGCACCGATATGTCTGCCGACCAGGTGCAGGCGTGCATCGATGCCCTCACAAGCGCGATAGCCGACAACCTCGAAGAAGGTGATGCGCTCGCCGTACAAGGCTTCGGCACATTTGAGGTCAAGAAAAAACTGGAGCGCGTCGTCGTCAATCCCAACACCAAGCAGCGTATGCTTGTCCCACCAAAACTCACCATCAACTTCCGCCCCAGCAACACCCTCAAAGACAAGACACGATAATGGACAAGAAACTCCTCACGCAGCAACTCGCCGAAAACATCGCCTTGCACTG
>JAGHRU010000115.1 GCA_018066225.1 Candidatus Equimonas enterica | reverse complement strand
GTGAAGCTCACAATGAGATAGCCGTCGCGGCGACACATACGATTGGCCGCATGGCGTCCCATCTGCAAGAGCAGCAACCCCAACAGCAGTGCCACGAGAGCGGGCAGGCCAAAGGTCCACCAATCGGGTTCGCCGAAATAGAGTGCAATGCCAAGGGTAGCCACGAGCACGCCGCCTTCGATGCAGAGCAGAAGGCCGAGGATGCGGTTGATAAGGCGAAAGTTAATCACGGCGGTATTTACTTGAAGTAGCGTTCCAGTTTCTTGATTTCACCTTCCAGGCAGAAGGCGACGACGACATCGCCCGGCACGAAACAGGTGCTACCGTTGATGAGATAGCCACGGCCGTCGCGCACATAGCCACCGAGATTGACGCTGCCGGGCAAGTGCAAGTCGCGCACCATGGCATTGGTGACGCGCGAGCCTTCCTTGACGTGAAACTCGGCGACATCGGCAGCCGCAACCGTAAGGCTCTTGACGCTCTCCACGTCGGCACGCAGCATCATGCGATAGATGTGGCCGGCGGCAAAGGTTTTCTTGTTGAGTATCGTGCCAATGTCGAGGCTCTGCGCCATCGTGATATAGTCGGTGTTCTCAATCATCGACACCGTCTTGCGCACACCGAAGCGATGCGCCGCGAGACAGGAGAGAATGTTGCTCTCGGAGTTCTCGGTAGCGGCCACGAAGGCTTCCACCTTTTCTATGTTTTCCTCACGCAGGATGTCGGGGTCGCGGGCATCGCCGTTGATAACCATCACATTGGGATTATCGATGTTGTCGCGGGTGAAGGCACTGAGGTGAGGATCGGGCTCAAAGACCTTGGCATGGATATGTGAGGGTAAGTGTCGGGTGACATGAATGGTCGTCAGTCCGCCGCCCATGATGAAGACATTGCGGACTTCGGGATAGTCCTCCTTGCCCGAGACCTGTCGGATGTAGTCGATGTGTTCGGGCGTTGTCATGAAGAAGACAAGGTCATTTTCGCAAATGACATCGTCGCCGTGCGGCATAAGCGTGTCGCCATCGCGCTTGATGGCCGTGACATGGAAGGGGTCGTTGGGCCCACAGATATTGCGTAGCGGCTTGTTGAGGATGTCGGCTCCTTGGCGCACCTTGACGCCGAGCAGCACGAGTTGTCCGCCTTGCACCTCCCACCACTGGCGCACCCAAGAGTGTTTGAGGTTGTGGACAATCTCTTGCCCAGCCAGCATCTCGGGATAGATGAGCGAGTCGATGCCGACGCTGCGGAAGAAGACACGGTTTTCGGCCAGCGTGTATTCGGTGTCGTCGATGCGTGCCACCGTCTTGCGCGCGCCCAGTTTCTTGGCCAGCATACAGCAGGTCATATTGAGGTTCTCATTGGGCGTCACGCCGATGAAGAGATCGACACTGGCTATGCCTACATCGCGCAGCGCGGAGATAGAGGAGGGCTGGCCGAGGTAAGTGAGGATGTCAAGGTTTTGCCCGACGATGTCGAGGCTCTCCTGATCCTCATCCATGAGAATGATATCGTGGTTTTCTTTGGCAAGGAGTTTGGCCAAATGGCGGCCCACTTCTCCTGCGCCGGCTATGATGATTTTCATATTGCGAAAAGGTCAGTCTTATAGTATCTGTTGGGCGAAGTTACGCTGTGGCAGAGAGCGCACGGAGCACGGCCTCGGCGTCTATGCCTTCGGCGTGGTAGAGTTCCGCAGGCTTGCCATGCTCTACGAAGTGGTCGGCCACGCCCAGACGCTGCACAGGCACAGCAAGGCCTCTGTCGGCGTAGAACTCCATGACGGCAGAGCCGAAGCCGCCGGCGCGCATACCGTCTTCGAGGGTCACGACGCGCTGATGACGGCTGGCGATGTGGAGCAACAGCGGCTCATCGAGCGGCTTGGCGAAGCGCATATCGTAGTGCGCCACGCGGCGTCCTGTCGTCTCGGCAAGCGTGCGCACGGCATCGGCCCCAACGTTACCAATAGGTCCAAAGGTGAGCAGCACCACAGGGTCGTCGCCATCGCTAATGAGGCGTCCCTTGCCCACCTCGATGGGCTCCAACGGGCACTGCCAGTCGGTACGACGGCCTGCGCCACGCGGATAGCGGATGACGAACACGCCCATACTGGGCTGCTGCGCAGTAAACATCAGGCGGCGCAGTTCGCACTCGTCGTAGGGCGAAGCGATAGTAACGCCGGGGACGGGACGCAAGGCAGCGATGTCGAAGAGCCCGTGATGGGTAGCCCCGTCCTCGCCTACAATGCCTGCACGGTCGAGACAGATGACCACGGGCAAGCCGAGCAACGCAGCATCGTGGATGATGTTGTCGTAAGCACGCTGGGCGAAGGAGGAGTAGATGTTGCAGAACGGGATGAGGCCGTCCTTGGCCATACCCGCAGCGAAGGTGACGGCGTGTCCCTCGGCGATACCGACATCGTAGGCGCGGTCGGGCATGGCCTTCATCAAGATGCTCATGGAGCAACCCGTCGGCATGGCAGGCGTGACGCCGATGATGCGCGGATTTTGCTGCGCGAGTTCGAGCAGCGTATGGCCGAAGACATCTTGAAACTTCGGCGGTCGTGGCGTGGCGTCACTCTGACAAGAGCGGCCACCGCTCTGGCGGTCGAACTGTCCGGGCGCATGCCACACCGTAGGATCGGCCTCGGCCGACTGGTAGCCCTTGCCCTTGACGGTATGGATGTGGAGCATCTTGGGGCCACGCATATCCTTGATGCGGCGCAGCGTGTGGACGAGTTGCACGACATCGTGGCCGTCGGTGGGGCCGAAGTAGCGGATGTCCATGCCTTCAAAGACGTTTTGCTGCCCTGTGAAGAGCGATTTGAGGCTGTTGTTGAAGCGGATGATGCGCCGTTTGCCATTGTCGCCTATCCATCCCCAGTGCTCCAAGCGGCGGGCGATGCCCCAGCGTACGCGGTTATAGAACGGCGAGGTATGCAGATGGCCGAGCAACTGCTTCATGCCGCCGACGGCACGGTCGATGCTCATGTTGTTGTCGTTGAGGACGATGAGCATGTTGTTGGGGATATTGCTGACGTTGTTGAGTCCCTCAAAGGCGAGACCACCACTCATCGCACCATCGCCGATGATGGCTACGACGTGGCGGTCGTCCTCGCCCTGCTGGAGCGCAGCAAGGCTCATGCCGAGCGCGGCGGAAATGCTGTTGCTGGCGTGGCCTGCGGCAAAGGTGTCGTAGGGGCTCTCCAAGGGCGAAGGGAAAGGGCGGAGGCCGCCCAACTTACGGTTGGTGCAGAAAGCGTCGCGCCGCCCCGTAAGTATCTTGTGTCCGTAGGCCTGATGGCCCACATCCCAGACCAGTCGGTCGTGGGGCGTGTCGAAGGTATAATGGAGTGCCACGGTGAGTTCCACCACGCCGAGCGAAGAGGCGAGATGGCCGGGATTGGCGGCGAGTTCGTCGAGGATATCTTCGCGCAACTCTCGGCAGAGCGTCGGAAGTTGTTCGAGGCTCAAGGCACGCAAATCGGCTGGCGAATTGATGGTGGCCAAGAGCGGATATTTCTTAGGGTCAAACATGCTGCAAAGTTACACCTTTTCTCTTATTCCGCGAAATATTGAGCAGAAATTTATCGCATCGCCTCCACTTGACCCGCCCTTTGCGACGCAGAGAAGACTTTTCGACATAATAGACAAGGGGAAACGGCAGGACAAATCGCCGCCATCCCATCAGCGCGAAATCCATCCGCGCAGGCCGTAGAAACTATCCGCGCAAATCGTAAAAACTATCTGGGCAGACCGTTTTCACAATCTGCCCAGATAGCATAGAGTGCCTTTACGCACACGCACAAAAGCCATGCAGCAGCAACGTAAACACCCCACCAAGGCGCGTCTCGCCTTGGTGGGGTGTAGGTGTTATCGCGTGGGGCGCGAAGTGCTCGGATTAGCGGAGCACCTTAACGGTCTCGTATGAACCATCGACACGCTGCTGGCGAACGATGTTGATGCCGCGCTGCATACCGCTCTGCTGACGGCCGTCGATGCCGTAAACGGCTACGGACTGCATAGCACCACCATTGCTACCTACGGTGTCGATGCCATCCACGTTGCCGTTCATATCTTTGAGATAGATGCGGCTGGCGTTGAGCACCTCGCAGTTATTGACATTGGTAGCGTCGAAGTTGGAGAGGAAGGCGAGAATCCAGCCGTTGGCAGGCTTCTTGAGCGTCGTCTCGCCGAGATTGACATCGAAGTTGTAGGGGAACTTGCCGTCGTGCACGTTGATCGGCTCACCCCAAGTGCCCGTAAGGCTGGTGCGCATCACGCCGATGTGCTCGTACATGGTGCCACCGTTAGCCTGACGACCGATGAGGCCGTCCTCGATGAACCAGACGTTGAGGCGTGGCGCACTGTCGTACTCGTCGAAGAGGCTGTTGCCGCTAACAACGAAATCCACGGTGCCTTTTTC
>JAGHRU010000044.1 GCA_018066225.1 Candidatus Equimonas enterica | reverse complement strand
GTAGCTTCGGGGTTGCTCAGCACCACCAAAAGCGAATCCTCGAGCGACAACGCGATGAAGCGAGCGCGAGGAGATACATAAGTTTTAAGCATTGTGATATGTTATATTATATGGTTTAATAATCTATGTTATTATGCGAAAAGGTACATATTGCACCCTCATTTTGCAGCGCAAGCAGCGCGATATATGCCACAACCTCCGCAATTCGCCAGCAAAATTACTTAAAATCTTGATTTTACCCCCCCGAAGGCGTTAATAAATGTTAAAGCAGCGAAAATAATGCCTTGCAGGCTCAAGATTGCAAGGCGGAGGTGGCGGAATAGAGGCTATACGGCGGCGCGGCAGCGGCAATGACGCGAGATTACACGGCACTATTTGCGGAAATTTGCGGTTGCAGAAGGCCACGCCTTACAACAAGTGCGCGAAGCGACGCAAAGCGACAAGGGCAGACAGAAAAAACGACAAGGGCAGACAAGAAAAACTATCTGCACAGATTGTTTTGCTTGTCTGCCCTTGTCGGAAAACGATAGCCCCGATGTCTCTTTCTCGAGAAGAGATATCGGGGCTATCAGTGTAGCAGGGGGCGGGCGAACTACCGCCTACCCTTTGTGATTGACATCGGCACGCACCTCTACGACATTGATGACATAGTCGGCCAGCTTCTCGCACTCATTGACGAAGTCGAGGTAATAGACACCGGTCTGGTAGTCATATTTGCCTGCCGCGATGTCATCGACATTCTGCACTTTGAGTTGCTCGCGGTAGTTGTTGATTTCAGTCTCGATGTTGATCGACACCATCGCCGCTGTCTTGCCGCCGCCTTTGAGCACCTTCGTCATCTGCTCGAGCGACTGATTGGTCAGCGTCATCATCTGCTGGATGCGGTCTTGCAGTTCGGGCGTAAAGACCTTCTTGTCGCGGTTGCGATTGTGGATGGTATGCGCCAGTTTGAAGCAGGAGTCGCCGATGCTCTCTATCTCCGACACCTCGCGCAGCATCATGCGGATTTGGTTTTTCGTCTCCGAGGAGAGACGTCCGTCGGAGAGGTTGTTGAGATAATTGGCGATTTCGATTTCCATATTGTCGGAGATGCCCTCATACTTCTCGATGCGCGAATAGAGTTTATTGAAGGCTTTATCGTCCGTCATGCCCTGCAACTCATCGACCATCTGAAACATGCGGCGCGTACGCTCGGCATAGTTGTTGATTTCCTTGTGCGCTTCGAGGATAGAGAGTTCGGGCGTAGAGAGGATGCCGCCCTGTATGAAGCGCAAGCGGAAGTCCTCCTCCTCTTCCTGCGGGAACGGACGGCTCACCAATCGCTCCAAAGGACGGATAAACCATATCAGAATGAGCACGTTGCACACATTGAAGGAGGTGTGAAACGCGGGCAAGACATAGTTGAGCAAATAGGCGTGCTCGCTGGCATAGACTCTATCGACCGCAGCAAGTTCAGCGTCGTAGCCCACGAAGGAGCACACCGTATTGACGAAATAGTGGAAGATGCAGAGCACCCACACCACGCCGAAGACATTGAACACCATGTGCGCCAAAGCCGCCGAGCGCGACTTGCTGTTGGCGGTCATCGCAGCGATGTTGGACGTCACCGTCGTACCGATGTTTTCGCCCATCACCAGCGCGATGCCCTGATAGATGGGCAGCGCACCAGCCGAACACAGCACCATCGTGATGGCCATCACGGCAGCCGACGACTGCACACACATCGTCAAGATGCTTCCCAGCAGCAGGAAGAGCAGCGTAGAAGCAAAGCCCCACTGACCGGTCACCTCGAAGAAGTGCAACACGCTGGGGTCACTGCCGAGGTCCATATCGGCAGCATTCTGCTTCAAGAACTGCAAGCCGAGCAAGAGGAAGCAGAGGCCAAAGACAAATTCTCCCCCCGACTTGCGCGCACTGCGGCGCGAGAAGATGAGGCAGATGCCGATGAGAAACGCCAGGAAGATGGCCGTCATCATCGTGAAGCCCGACTCGTCGCCCGAGCCGCCCATACCCGCCGACATGATCCATGCCGTGAGCGTCGTACCTATATTGGCACCCATGATGACCGAGATGGCCTGCACGAGCGTCAGCAAGCCCGCATTGACGAAACTCACCGTCATCACCGTCGTAGCCGTAGAACTCTGGATGGCAGCGGTGACGAAAGCACCGGTGAGGATGCCCGTGAAGCGGTTGGTGGTCATCGCGCCAAGGATGTGGCGCAACTGGCTACCCGCCATCTTCTGCAAGCCCTCACTCATGCTCTTCATGCCGTACATCAGCAAAGCCAAAGAGCCGAGAAGTTTGATAAGGACGTAGATGGTCATAGGAGATAAAAAGGGGGAATGGAAATAAACATATCGGCGTAGTTACGCCACTTAACGGGTGCAAAATTACAAATTTCTGCGCAGACAAGCAAACCGAAAGCCGCGAAAACGCAGCCGAGCAAGCCCTAATTGATGCTATACTCCAGCCCGTGGCAACTGCGCAGGTAGCCCAGCAACTCGCGCGACACCTCCACTTTGATGTCAGCCGACTGCATCTCCAGCACATAGCCCGTGGTCTTGTCGCGCATCTTGACATAGAGCGGCACTTGGCCGGGGTTGCCTTGCACGATGCTGATGAAGTCGCTCAGACAAAACGCCGTATCGCTACTTTCCATCGGCGTCTCCTGCACCACTTCTTCGTCGCTCTGCTCCACGAGGTCGAGCACATCGCTGTCCAGCGTCACCGTGAGGCGAGAGATGCTGTTCTCCTTCACGTCGGAGAGCCAAGTCACATTGACGACCTTCATCTCCACACTGTCGGAGCCCTGAAAGCGTCGCTGCATCTCGCCTTCCACGAATATCTGGTTGTCGCGCTGCATGAAGCCACGCCACTTGGCCCAACTGTCGCCCCAGAACATCACTTCCGCCGTACCCGTGAAGTCTTCCACCTTGACAGCACCATAGGGCTTGCCACGCTTGGTCGTACCCTCGCGGACACCGACGATGATGCCGCCGAAGGTGACACGCGTCCCCTCGGGATTTTCGTTGATTTTCTCGTAGTCGGCCAGCGCGATGTTGCACATACTCTCCAGCACCACGCGGTAGTCGTCGAGCGGATGTCCCGAGAGATAGATGCCGATGACCTCGCACTCGCGCTTGAGTTTCTCCAAGTCGTTCCACGGCTCTGTGATGGTCGGTGGCTTGGGCAAGGCAATATCGACGCCCTCCATACCGCCGAAGAAGGAATTGACTTGCTGCTTCTTATCCTGCTGATATTGCTGCCCGAAGCGCACCAGCGTCTCGAGGAAAGTAGCGTTCTGCTTGTCGGGCGCGAAGTAAGTCTCACGAGGCAGCCCCAAGGAGTCGAATGAGCCTGCCAGTATGAGCGCTTCCAGCGTCTTGCGGTTGCACTGCGAGAGATTGACGCGTTTGAAGAAGTCATAGACATCCTCGTAGAGTCCGCCAGCCTCACGCTCCTTGATGATGGCCGTCACTGCGGCTTCGGCCACCCCCTTGACGGCAGCCATACCGTAGCGGATGTTGCCGACGTTGTTCACGGAGAACTTGTAGTAACTCTCATTCACGTCGGGGATGAGCGTCTTGATGCCCATCGCGCGGCACTCGTCCATGAACTTCGTGATTTCCTCGATGTTGCCGATGGAGCGCGTCATCACAGCCGCCATATACTGCGAGGGGAAGTTGGCTTTGAGATACGCCGTCTGGTAGGACACCCACGAGTAGCACGTGGCGTGCGATTTGTTGAAAGCGTAGGAGGCAAAGTCCCGCCAGTCGTCCCATATCTTGTTGAGGACTTTCTCGTCGTGGCCATTGGCACGACCGCCCTCTATGAACTTCGGGTAGAGATGATTTAGTTTCTCTATCAACTTCTTACCCATCGCCTTACGCAGCGTGTCGCTCTCACCGCGCGTGAAGCCTGCTATCTCGCGCGAGAGCAGCATGACCTGCTCTTGATAGACCGTAATGCCGTAAGTATCTTTAAGGTACTTTTCCATGCAGGCGAGGTCGTAGGTGATTTCCTTCCTGCCCTGTTTACGGTCAATAAATTCCGGGATGTATTTCATTGGTCCCGGTCGGTAGAGCGCGTTCATGGCAATGAGGTCGCCGAAGACGGTGGGACAGAGCGAACGCAAGTGCTTCTGCATACCCGGCGACTCAAATTGGAACACACCTATCGTGCGTCCTTCGCTATACAACTTGTAGGTCGCCTCGTCGTCGATTGGTATGTTGTCGATGTCGATCTCCACGCCGAGCGACAAGCGGATGTTGGAGAGGGCTTCGCGGATGATGGAGAGGGTCTTCAGCCCCAGGAAGTCCATCTTGATTAGCCCCGTCTCCTCGATGACCTTACCTTCATACTGCGTGCAACGCAACT
>JAGHRU010000071.1 GCA_018066225.1 Candidatus Equimonas enterica | reverse complement strand
GGTTATCATCTTGGCCATTTCGGCAAAAAGTCCTACATTTGCAGCGTCATGAAGCACACACGCCCCCTTATACTTCTTCTCATCCTCTGCCTCGTGCCGCAACGCGTAAGTGGGCAGTCGGCAATCCCCGTAGGTGTGGAGCGCACCTCGCTCTTTGGCATCGGTGGTGCCAACATCCTCGACACCTATCTCTCGCCGCTCAACTACTGTGGCACGACGCTGTCATACACGCTGCTGACAGAGCGCGCTGCGCATTTCGGCAAAGGGCGTCTGACCGTCATCGGCCGCTACGACATCAACGGCACGCTGGCACATCCCGCAGCCGACAACAGCGAGATGTGGGACGGTACACTGACGGCGGGCGGCGGCCTACGCTACCATTGGCAACCCGCACCGGGGCTGCGGCTCTCGGCGGGTGGGCTTTGCGAAATCAGCGCAGGCGGCACCTATCGCAGCCGTGGCGGCAACAATCCTGCCCAAGGTCGCGTAGGCGCAGACCTCGCTGCCTCACTGGCTGCGGACTATGCCTTTCGCGTGGGACAGCGCACTTGGCACGCGCGGCTGCTGGCCGACGTCCCCGTAGTAGGGCTGACCTTTGCGCCGCACTACGGCGCGTCCTACTACGAGATGTTCTCGCTCAACCACCGCGACGGCATCTGCCGTGTCACTACGCCGTGCAACGCGCCGACGGCGCGGCTGATGGCGACGCTCTCCATACCCATTCGCCGCGCACGCCTCGTCATCGGCTATCAGGGCGATGTCCGTCAGAGCAACATCTACGGCCTGAAACGCCACTGCTGGCGCAACGAACTGCTCATAGGTTTCACCCGCACACTACAACTATTGCCATGAAGATACGCCACACCCTACTCCTAATCACGGCACTCTGCTGCTCGGCCTGCGTGACAGAGGAGCAGTTTCCCGACACCGCCGAAGGCAACTTCGAGGCGCTCTGGCACATCATCGACGAGCACTACTGTTTCTTCGACTACAAGGCCGAAGCCTACGGCCTGGACTGGAATGAAGTGCACGACCGCTATGCGCCACAGGTCAGCGACGCGATGCCCGACGAGGCCCGCTTCGAAGTGATGGGGCGTATGCTGTCCGAACTGCGCGACGGGCACGTCAATCTCTACGCCGGCCACGACGTGGCACGCTACGCCCGATGGTATGACGACTACCCAGCCAACTACGCCGACACGCTCATCCGCAAATATCTGGGGCGCAACGAGGACTACCGCGTCTCGGGCACGCTCTCCTACCGCGTCCTGGGCGACAACATCGGCTACATCCGCTGCCCTTCCTTTGAGAACGAAGTGGGCGACGGCAACATCCACTACGTCACCGACTACCTCTCGACTTGCGACGGCCTCATCATCGATGTGCGCCACAACGGCGGCGGCAAGCTGACGGCGGCCACCGCGCTCTGCGCCATGTTTGTCAATGAAACGCAGACGCTGGGCTACATGTGCCATAAGACGGGGAAGGGACACAGCGACTTCTCGCAGCCCGAGCCCATGACGGTGCACCCCGCTGGTGGCCTGCGCTGGCAGAAACCCATCGTGGTGCTCACCAACCGCCACACCTACTCTGCCGCCAACACCTTCGTCATGATGATGCACGCGCTCGACGGCGTGACACTCATCGGCGACCGCACAGGTGGCGGCAGCGGCATGCCGTTCTCGTCGGAACTCCCGTGCGGCTACGCCCTGCGGTTTTCGGCCTGTCCGATGTATGACGTCAATATGCAGCACACGGAGTTTGGCATCGAGCCCGACATCAAGGTCGATATCACATCGGCCGACTATCAGCGCAGCACCGACACCATCATCGAGGCAGCCGTAGCGTACCTGAAAGCACAAGCCGCAGGGGGCAAAACGCCTCCGGGCAGATAGGCGAAACTATCTGGGCAGACGGGGAAAACGGTCTGCCCGAATCGTTTTCACGGTCTGCCCAGACCGCAAAAGCAGCACGGCACTTGGCGAAAAACCAAGTGCCGTGCTGTCTGTTTATGTACCCTCAATTAGTCTTCCGTCGTAGCGGCAGGCGTCACCATCTCGGCCACCTGCAACTCGGGCTCTGCCGAGCGCGCAGGCGCAGCAGAGACGGCTTTGGGCGTCGCCGACGAGGTCTTCTTTTGCTGCTTCTGGTCGCGGCTCACAGAGAGAATGATGCCGAAATACAAGCAGGTAATCAGCAGCGAACTACCACCGCGAGAGATGATGGGCAGCGTCTGCCCCGTGACAGGGAACAAACCGACGGCCACCGCCATATTGACACACGCCTGCAACACCATCATCAGCGTGAGCCCCAAGACGGCAAAGGCAGGGAAGTTCTTGTTGCAGCCCGAGGCGATGCGTCCCGCTCGAAAGAGCAAGATGGCATAGAGAAATGCCACAAGGAAAGTACCCCAAAGCCCCATTTCCTCGGCGATGATGGCAAAGATGAAGTCGCTGTAAGGCTGCGAGAGGAAGTCGCGCTGCACGCTGTTGCCCGGCATTTTGCCGATGCCCGTCGTGGAGGACACGGCAATGAGGGCATTGACCTCCTGACGGTTTTTGTCGGTGATGACGAACTCATGCGGGTCTTGCGGGCGTGGCGCCTCATCACCAGCAACGCGGTTGCGCCACGTCAAGGCGCGGTGGAAGGCACCCACTTTGTAGATGTCTGCCGACTCATCAGCGGGCAGGCTTTTGAGTGCCAAGAATCCCAAGGCACCAACGATGCCTATCGCCAAGAACAGACGCGTCAAATACTTGCGGTTGAGACCGCTGATATACATCAGCAGCGCGATGGTGAGAAAGAGGATGACCGCCGTAGAGAGGTTCTCCGACACGATGAGCAGACAAGTGAGACCGCCTGTGCAAAAGATGCTCCAGAAAGCCATTTTGTCGCCGTCCTTGACACGCGCGGAATAGGTCAGTATGATAGACACCAGCAGGATGGTCATGCCTTTGGCTACCTCACTGGGCTGTATCTGGAAACCGAAGAGACTGAGCCAACGCGCTGCGCCATTGGCATTGTGGCCGCTGACGAGCGTGACGAGCAGGAGCACGATGGAGACCATCCACCCCACCAAGCCCAAGACACGGAAATAGCGCGGCGGCACATGCTGCGTGAAGATGACCACCAGCGTTCCGCCCAAGACGAAGCACAACTGCTTGATGAGCGGCCCCAAGAAGGAGTCGTGCCCGTAAGTCAGCGAGGAGGCTGCACTATACACCTCGACGAGGCTGATGGCGCAGAGGATGAAATAGACAATCCAGACGGTGAGGTCACCTTCGAAGAGGCGTCTCGGAGAAGTATCGCGAGCCATAGGAGTAGGAAGCGTTGAGGGGAGGGAGGGGAGGGATTAGAGTGCGGCTACACAGGCCTTAAACTGATTGCCTCTGTCGGCCATGCCGCAGAAGAGGTCGAACGACGCACAGCAAGGCGAGAGCAACACCGTGTCGCCAGCCTTGGCCAAGCGGACACACGCCGCCACACAGTCGGCCATAGCGTGGGTGTCGGCCACGGGCAGCCCCAAGTCGTCGAAGGCGGCATGGAGTTTGGCATTGTCAGCCCCGAGATAGACGAGGGCACGACATTTCTCTTGAATGAGCGGCAGCAGGACGCTGTAATCGTTACCCTTGTCGGTGCCGCCGACGATGAGGACGGTGGGCGTCGTCATGGCTTGCAGCGCCACATAGCAGGCATCGACATTCGTCGCCTTGGAGTCATTGACGAAATGCACACCGCTCTTCGTCGTCACGCGCTCGAGACGGTGAGCGACGCCGGGGAAGGACTGTAAGCACGCAGCGATGACCTCCTCGCCGACACCTGCCGCACGCGCTGCATGATAAGCAGCCAGGCAGTTGCGGACATTGTGAAGGCCGGGGATGGAGAGGGCCTCACGCGCCACTGGCAGCGGGCTGTCGTCGGCAAAAGCAATGGGGGTCACTGCCGTCGGCGTCTTCTCGCCCGAGAGACGCAGCGCCAACTCGCAGGCTGCATAGTCGTCACCCTGCCAATAGATGAAGTAGTCCTCGGGACGCTGATTTTGCACAATGCGCATCTTGGAATCTACATAGCGCTGCATACAATAGTCGTAGCGGTCCAAGTGATCGGGCGTGATGTTGAGCAGCACGGCGATGTCGGCACGGAAGTCGTACATGCCATCGAGCTGGAACGAAGACAACTCGATGACATACCACGCCCTATCGGCAGTAGCCACCTGCAAAGCGAAGGATTTGCCGATGTTGCCAGCCAAGCCCACATCGTAGCCAGCCTTTTCGAGAATGTAGTAGATGAGGCTCGTGGTGGTCGTCTTACCGTTGCTGCCCGTAACGCATATCGTGCGCGCCTTGGTATAGCGGCCTGCAAACTCTATCTCGCTCAATATCGGCGTACCCTGCTCACGCAGACTGCGCACCATAGGTGCCGTGTCGGGAATACCGGGACTCTTGACCACTTCGTCGGCATCGAGGATTTCGGATGCCGTATGCTGGCCTTCCTCCCAGCGTATGCCGTGCTCATCGAGCATCGCCTTGTAATTGTCCTTGATGCGTCCCATGTCGGACACAAACACCGTGTAGCCTTTGGTCTGGGCCAAGATGGCAGCACCTACGCCGCTCTCTCCTGCACCCAAGATTACCATTTTCATATCGCTGCTATCTGATTTTAAGGGTTATAATTGTGGCTGCCGCCAGCAGTATAGAGGTAATCCAGAAGCGCACCGTCACCTTCTGGTCGGCCCAGCGCCCCGAGAGGCGATGACGGAAGACATAGTGGATACCCTCCTGGAAGTCGTATTTCTCACGAAACGCATCGTGGATAGGGGCACGCTTGAAGAGACGCTGCTTGCGCCCGTGCTTCGTACCCCACGCGCTGTATCGCGTCTGCAAGGCACTGCTGGCGAGTTCTACGAGGAATACGCCGCAGAGCAGGAACAAGAGCAACTCCTTGTGGATAATCATGGCCAGCACCGCGATAGCACCGCCGATGGCAAGACTGCCGGTGTCGCCCATAAAGACCTGCGCCGGGTCACTATTGTACCACAAGAAGCCAAGCAATGCGCCTATCAAGGCCGAGATGAAGATGACCAGTTCCTGCGACCCCGGGACGTACATAATGTTGAAATACGCGGCGTATTCTATGTGGCTCGACAC
Source organism: Candidatus Equimonas enterica (assembly GCA_018066225.1). Classification (GTDB taxonomy): domain Bacteria; phylum Bacteroidota; class Bacteroidia; order Bacteroidales; family Bacteroidaceae; genus Alloprevotella; species Alloprevotella enterica. Next base: position 7,591 of record JAGHRU010000071.1, on the reverse strand, counting down.
ATACGCCAATATGCCGAGCGCGATACAGATGACGGCACTGTTGCCTGCCGCCATGCCGTCCATGCCGTCATTGAGATTGGCACCGTTGCTGACAAACATGATGAAGAAGACGGTGACAAGCACAAAGATGCCCCAGCCGATGGCCTGCTTGTAAGGCCCAGCCCACGCGGCAAGAGAAGCGTAGTCCAAGTTGTTGTTCTTGACAAAAGGGATAGTGGTCACCGTGCTCTTGACAGGGTCGCTCTTGTGCACGATTTCCGTGCGGTCACCCACACGCTGCTGCTCCACGTTTTCGCGGATGACAGCGTCAGGGCTAAGGTAGAGCGTCAAGCCCACCACGAGGCCGAGCGACAACTGCGAGAGCAGTTTCCAGCGCGGCGCAAGGCCGTTCTTGCTCTTTTTGATTTTAAGGAAGTCGTCGAGGAAGCCCGTCAGACCAAACCACACCGTAGTGAGGAGCATCAACAGCATATAGATGTTGCGCAAGCGGCCGAAGAGCAGACAAGGCACCACTACGGCTGTGATGATGACGATGCCGCCCATAGAGGGCACGAAAGAGCGCTTGGCAGCCACCGCATCTATGCTGGCGTCAAACTTCTTCTCCTCTACCTTGGCTTGGTGTCGCTTCATCCACTTGATGAAGTATTCGCCAAACCACATGCTGATGATAAGCCCCAGCATCAGCGCCAAGAGCGCGCGAAAGGAGATATAGGACCACATCCGCGAGCCCGGGATGCCAAACTGTTCGAGGAAACGGAAGAGATAGTATAACATAATTGTGCTACTTTTATTTTATTCGTTGGAGTCTCAGCGTGCATTTCCGCCCCATATTGGGCATCTTATCAACGCCTAAACGACACACTACGCGACCTTATATTATATTGTTGGGCGTGAGACGACTCACCCCGCTACTCCATCAAGCCGAAAGCCCGACGCACCTCTTCGTGATCGTCGAAGTGATGCTTCACGCCTTTGATGTCCTGATAGGGTTCGTGGCCTTTGCCTGCTACGAGGATGACATCGCCTCTTTGTGCCAAAGCCACAGCCGTGCGAATGGCCTCACGACGATCGACGATGGCGAGCGTCTGGGCACGTTGCTCCGCGTCGAGCCCAGCGAGCATATCGTCGATGATGCTCTGGGGCTCCTCAAAGCGCGGGTTGTCACTGGTAATGATAAGACGGTCGCTCACCTTCACGGCCTCCTGCGCCATCAACGGGCGCTTGCCTTTGTCACGGTTGCCACCTGCACCGCACACCGTGATGATATGTCCCTTGTCACGCACTATCTCGCGGATGCTGCCAAGTACGTTGGAGAGGGCATCGGGCGTGTGGGCATAGTCGATGACTGCTGCGCGGCCGTCGGGAGTGGTGATGGCTTCAAAGCGGCCATTGACGGGCTGTAAGGCCGAAAGGATGCGCAACACCTCGTCGCGGTCTGCGCCGAGGGCGACGGCTGCGCCATAGACAGCGAGCAAGTTGCTGACGTTGAAGCGTCCCACGAAACGTACGCTGACTTCGCGTCCATCGAGTTCGAGGAGCATACCCTCGATGCTTTCCTCCAAAATGCGTGCCTTATAGTCAGCCGCAGTACGGGTACTGTAAGTCGTAATGGGGGCAGCGCAGTTTTGCACCATCACTATGCCGTTGGCATCGTCGGCGTTGGTCACAGCGAAGGCTTCGGGCGAGAGTGCGTCGAAAAACATCTTCTTGGCATCACGATAAGCCGCGAAGGTCTTGTGGTAGTCCAGATGGTCACGCGTGAGGTTGGTGAAGATGCCGCCTGCAAAACGCAAGCCTCCGATGCGGTGCTGGTGGATGGCGTGCGACGAACACTCCATAAAGACATAGCGGCATCCCGCGCTGACCATATCGGCAAGGAGTTTGTTGAGACTAATCGGGTCGGGCGTGGTGTGGCTGGCGGGCACGGGCACATCGTCAATATAGTTGCAGACGGTGCTCAACAGGCCGACCTTATAGCCCATCGCCCGATAGAGTTGATATAGGACGGTGGCAATGGTAGTCTTGCCGTTGGTACCCGTAACCCCCACGAGGCGCAACGCTTCGGAGGGGTGGCCATAGAAAGCCGTTGCCACCAGCCCTTGCGCTCGCTCGGTGTCGGCCACACGGACATAAGTGACACCTGGCTGCGGCGTGGTGGGCAGGCTGTCGCTGACAAGGACGGCGCGTGCCCCTTGCTCTATGGCCTTGGGAATATAGGCATGGCCATCGGTTTGCGTGCCGCGGACGGCGACGAAGAGATGTCCCTCTGCCACGCGGCGTGAGTCGATGTTTACGCCTGTAATGTCAATGTCGAGGTCACCACACACTTCGAGCGGGGTGACGTGTTGCAAAATATCGCGTAATTTCATAATTACTGGTTTGTCTTATGAGATGTCGTTGTTGATGTTATGGCCTCCGCCGTAGGGACAGGGGCTTCTTCGGATGTCGTGGCAGCAGACTGCGACTCTGGCTGTGTCGTTTTCTCGTCTTTGCCATTGCCAAAGGTGAGATAGACCAGTTCCTTGCGCTTGACCTTACGGCCAGGCGGTATGCTCTGCTTTCTCACACTACCCTTTCCGCTGACTTTCACGCGCAGCCCCATGCGTTCCAAGCGATAGACAGCGTCGCGCATGCCATAGCCTGTCACGTCGGGCATAACACCTGCCGCAGTGTTGTCGCGCTTCATCACGACACTGCCGCTATGCTGTGCCTTGCCCCATGTCATGCCGTCGGCAGAGGTAGATGGCATGGAATGCCGCATATTGAGCCCTCCGAGCACGCGGCTCAACGCTTGCAGATTGCCCGCGAGGATATGCGGCTGCTTACTGTGGAGCGTGTCGGCGGCGTGGGAATAGTCCTGCAAAAGGTTTTGCGCCATCACGGTCTCGGCGATGGTGCGGAAGACAGGGCCGCAATAGAGGCCGCCATAGGCCACACCGCGCTTACGGATGCAGACTATCATGGAGTACTGCGGGGCTTCGGAGGGGAAATAGCCGGCGAAACTAACGAGGTACTCACTGCTGAAGCCTGCGGCCGTCCACAGTTGCGCCGTACCGGTCTTGCCACTGATGTGGAAATGCTTGGAGCGTGCAGGCTTACCCGTAGCGTGCAGCGGGGCTTGCACCACAGAGAAGAGGGCTGCTTGCACCTGACGCAGTGTGCTCTCCTTGCACATGTGCTCACGGATGGTAACCACAGGGAACTCTTGCACCGTTTCCGAGCCTTGCTTGATGGCGGTGACGAAACGCGGGCGCACCATACGGCCGCCATTGGCAACGCCGTTGTAGAACGTGAGGGTGGAGATGGGCGGTATCTGCGTCTCATAGCCGATGCTCATCCACGCCAAAGCCGTCTTCGACCAGTTGGAACGGTCAGCATTAGGGCGTCGGATGGAAGGTCGCGCATAGCCTTTGAGGGGAAGGTGCAGATCTTCTGCCACGCCGATGCGATAGATGCCATCTACAAATTTCTCGGGTTGCTCATAGTAGTATTGGTCGATGAGCCTGCTGATGCCAATGTTGGACGAGCGTTGTATAGCCTCTTTGGCAGTGATTTGTCCGTTGCCGCCTTTTTCCCAGTTGCTATCGCGCATCTTGCGGCCGTGCATATCGTAGGTGCCAGTACCTGTATAGACGGGGGTGTTGTTGTTGATATAGCCATCGTCGATAGCCACCATAAGCGACATTGGCTTAAACACGCTGCCCGGCTCGAGGAGGTTAGTAATGGCCAAATTGCTGATTTCACGATAATTGCCATCGGAACAGCGCGAAAGGCTGGTGATGGCCTTGACGTCGCCTGTCTTCACCTCCATAAGGATGCACACACCCGACTCGGCACCGAGTTCCTTCAACTTGTCGCCGAGCGTCTTCTCACATAAGTCCTGCATAGCGATGTCGAGGGTCGTGTAGATGTCGCAGCCGTCGATGGCGAGGCTGTCGGGGATATTGACCTTACGATTGAGTATCTTCTGCATGTGGGCACGCCCGGGCTTACCGCGCAGCAGGCTGTCGAAGGAGAGTTCCAGTCCGCTGCGTGCCGAGTCTTTCACGCCGTAGAGGTCACCCACGGTGCGCGCCGCCAACTTGCCATAGGGGTTTTTGCGCTGATGGTATGTATCGACATGGAAGCCGCCGAGCGCAGATGGTTTGCAGAAAACGGGCAGTGATTTGGCGCGGCAATACTGGATATAGGAAACGCGTTTGGGATAGAGCCGCCAGTGGTGGCTCTTTTTTAGTCGCCCACGAAGCATGGCGCGTTTGAGCGAATCGGGGTTGATGCTGGGGAAGATGGCATGCATGCCGCGGCAGATGGTGTCGAGGCGTGCATTGGGTGTCAGAGGCTGACGCAAAGGTGGCTTATTGCGCAGGTCGCGGAAACGTTTGCGTCCCTCTTTCTCGCCGTATGTATTAATCAGATGCAGGCTGTCTTCGAGCGTGACACGACGCTTGACGGTCTCAAACAGGAGCGTGTCGCGGCGGTACTGATCCTCTGCGGCACGCTTCTCATCCTTTTCCGAGGTCACGAAATCCATGAAGAGCGAATATTCAGGCAGCGATGTAGCCAGCACGCGACCGTCACAGGCGAGGATGTTGCCGCGCGTGGCAGGTATCTTGGTCATCGACTTGCTTTGCTTTTGGCTCACGACCTTCCAATAGTCGTGCTCGAAGAACATGAGGTAGCCTGCCTTCAAGAGAATGACAACGATAGCGACTATCAGCCCGCCTGCCACGATGTTAAATCGCGGCATCACCTCGTGCACCTTAAAGGTCTTGCGCTTCTTCTTTCCTGCCATTGGTGTGGGTAATGTATATTGGAGATGAAAAAGGATTTATCAGTAGGAGATTACTCTTGACGCGCCGTATCTACTTGGAGCACATAACTGGCCTCTACGGGCGTACCGAGTGCGGAGTCTTCGAGGCTGCGCTCTATGTTGCTGCGCAGGGTGCGCTCCATGAGTTGCGACGAAGAGGTGAGTGCCTTGTAGCGGCGGTCGAGCAGCGTGTCGGTGAGCCGGTCACGCTCTATCATCTCCTGCTGCACAGCATAGCGGTTGCTGACATAGATGAGCAAAAACATCAGCAGCAACAGCACAAACCACACGTTGCGGCGCACCCAGCGTGCCAGCAAGTCGCCGCTAAAGAAGTTGCGCATAGAGAGTTCCAGTGCCTTCTCCTCTTCGTCTTCGGCCTCAGTGACCGTGCGCACCATGCGCCGCCACCAGCCTTGCCGTGTCTCCTGCACGGTGGCGGGTTGCTGCGCCTTACTGGGGTCGGCAGGCTCGGGGTCGGGGTGGCTGACCACCTCCATTTCGATGTCTTCGGGGTTGTTGCTCATAGCTTTACGGCGATGCGCAGTTTCGCACTGCGGCTGCGTGGGTTTTCGGTTTGTTCACTCTCGGTAGGCACGATGACCTTGTTATTGACGGCTTTGAGCGGCGCAAGGCGATTGCCATAGAAGTCTTGCGCCACCTCACCTGCGGCGTTGCCAGCGCGGATATAGTTTTTGACGATGCGGTCTTCTATGGAGTGATAGGTCAGCACAGCCAGCCTTCCTCCTACGCGCAGGGTGCTGATGGCAGCATCGAGCATATCGGTCAGCGCTTCCATCTCGTGATTGACGGCGATGCGCAGGGCTTGGAAGGCTTTGGCAAGGTCTTTCTTCTCACGCTCTCGGGGCATGAGCGGCTGCAAAGTTTGCAAGAGGTCAGCTACGGTGGCATAGGGCTTCGCGGCTCTGCTGACCACAATGCAGTGCGCTATGCGGCGGGCGTTTTTGAGTTCGCCGTAGAGCGCGAACAGATGGGCAAGGTCGGCCTCGGCAGCCGTATTGACGAGGTCGGCAGCCGTCTGACCGCCACGGCCGTTCATACGCATATCCAGTGGGGCTTCAAAGCGGAAGGAGAAGCCGCGATGTTCGTCGTCGAAGTGGTGGGACGACACGCCGAGGTCAGCGATGATGCCGTCGAGGGCGTCCACGCCGTAGTAGCGCATCCAGTGCTGCAAGTAGCGAAAGTTGCTACGCACAAAGGTCATCCGCGTCTCTGCCTCGGGGATATTGCGCTCGGCATCGGCATCTTGGTCGAAGGCATAGAGATGCCCTTTTGCGCCAAGTCGGCGCAATATCTCACGGGAGTGCCCGCCACCGCCGAAGGTCATATCGGCATAGCAACCATCGGGACGGACAGCGAGTCCATCGACCGTAGGCATAAGGAGTACTGGGACGTGATACACAGGCTTTATGAGGCGTAAAGGGTGAAACGATGTGAGCGCTCACAATGAGTGGCTATTGCCGTGCAAAGTTAGCAAAAATTAAGCGTTTCGTGATACTTTTTTACCAACTTTTTTTGCTGGGTAGGCAAGAAAATAGGCACCGCGTTGGTAGATTTCTCTGTTAGTACGGTGCAGCAAGCGCAAAAATATTGACAATCGGTAAAGCCTCATTTAGCGTTTCTATGCGCACTTTTCACCGCCGCCGTGCACGCGTTTGGGCAGAGCCGACGCACGACAAGGGCAGCGCGATGAAACGACGAGGGCAGACCGTGGCCGCTACAAGGGCAGTTTCATACGATGAAATGGGCGATTTTTGCGATTTCATCGGGCAGAAACGGCGCAAAACAACGGAGATAAAACGCGCCATTTCATCGCAACACTCTGACGCTGTGCCCTTTACCCATAACGCGTCATTTCTCGGCATTTTGCACCCGAGCCAAAGTCTTTGCACTTTCTATCCATTCTCGGCGCACCAACGCGGCAAAACGGATTGTCCTATTTCTCGTATTCTCATCTCCAAGCATAACCTACTGCGAAGTTTTCCTCGCGCCCGTGCGCACAAAAAGTTGTAGGGACGCTTTGGCCATCTCGCAGTTTTTCTATACCTTTGCAGCGCAAAATGCAATAATAACCACTACACAAAAATAAAAACACATCATTATGACCCAAATTCGTCACGCCCTCCTCACTGGGCTTCTCACGCTGTGCGGCCTCCTGTGCTGCGCTGTCGCCAAGGCCGACCAGCCCTTGCGCATCAACTTTGAAGGCTATGCCGTGCAGTTTGACCAGTACAGCATGGTCAATAGTCCCTACACCGTCACCGCCACCTTCGACCTCGGCAGCGAAGTGCAGCGCGCAGTGGCCATCGTCACGGCCTCCGATGCTGACCCCGAAGCCCTCTACGACGGCCTCGTGGAAAGCACAATAGACGACATACAAGAGGTGCAGAACGGCCAGCGTTACACCTTCACCGTCCCCACGGGCGGCTTCTACTGGATTTACGCACTGGCCTTCGACGCTTCGGGCGAAGTCATCGCCGAAGTGACCAAGGTGATTGAGATAGACGCCAACATCGCAGGCCAATGGAAATATCTCGGCAAGGGCGCATACCGCGAAAACATCATCATTAGCGACAGCGATGCACCTGCCGATATGCCGCTGCTGGAATATGAAGTCGATGTAGAGGAAAGTCTGCTCCACCCCGGCCTCTACCGCATCCTCAACCCCTATGACGAGCGTTTCCCGCTGCTCGACGAGGACATGGTGCGCGACTACACGGCGCTCCACCACATTGAGATCAACGCCACCGACCCCAATATGGT
>JAGHRU010000104.1 GCA_018066225.1 Candidatus Equimonas enterica | reverse complement strand
AATTGACGGCATTTCATGGCGTAAAGTCTGTCCTACAAGGCTTTGAGTCCTAATTTGATGATTTCCTCAACGGCGGCAGCAGGTCTGTCTTTCAGGATACCTGTCACTACCTTACGCACCGCAGCGGCTTGGAAGCCCAACATGACGAGAGCCTGTGTGGCTTCTTCGGCAGCCTGAGTGGTGACAACACTGCTATTGCTGCCGCCCATACCAGCACTGCTGGCCACGTCTGCTCCGATGACATCCAACTTGTCGCGCAAATCCACGCAGATGCGGGCTGCGGCTTTCGGCCCGATGCCCTTAACGCTCTTGAGCGCACGCACATCTTCGTTTTGGATGACACCGATGAGTTCGGCCGGCGTGAAGGCAGAGAGCACCATGCGTGCCGTCTGACCGCCTATGCCACTGACCGTAACGAGTTGCTCAAAGAGGGCACGCTCATGCTTACTGGCAAAGCCATAGAGCAGATGTGCATCTTCGCGAATGACTTCGGTCACATAGAGTTTCACACGTTCTTGGCCTTGTATGGCCGTATATGCGTTGAGCGAAATGGCCAAGTTGTAGCCTACGCCAGAAGCCTCCACGATGGCATTCGTAGGGGTCAGTTCGGCGAGATGACCAGTGATGTATTCTATCTTAGAGGAGTTGGTGCGTGAATAAATATAACGCGCGCAAGCAACTTTTATTGTATGCGCGCACTATCTTTTTTATATATTGTTGGGGCTTTTCGTGATTGGGCAGAGCGTGAAAACTGTCTGCGCAGATCGTTCGCACGGCTTGGGCAAATAGTTTTCCTTATCTGCCCGAGGGACGAAGAGAGAGGCTGCCGTCGGGGCTGACATAGCAGTCACCCCGCCACCACGGCGTGCCGCTACGCTCCTCGGTCAAAGGCCCATAATGCGTCAGCCTGCCCGATGCGTGACAGACGCATTGGCGGTGGAGGACGGTGCCATCGGCGAGATGGAGTCGGAGGACACCAAACTGTCGGTACTGTTTGAGGGAGAGGGTGTGGGACATAGCATAGGACGCTGGCGCAGAAGCGCAAAGCGCGTCAAAAGCAACAGCGTAGGTGAGGTGGCAGGTTTCTGGTTGAGCAATATCTGGGTCTGGATGCTTCGTAGTGGTGCATGACCTTCTATGCGTATCTTCATCTGCTGGCGCATCATCATGCCAAGGGGGCGCGTCACACACGAGACGCTGTCGTTAGCATAACGCAGGGTAAGCAGACAAATAGCATCGTGCTCGTTACTCTCATTGACCCAAAGGGTGTAGAACGACAACAGCAATTCGTCGCCTGTATGGAAAGCACTATCAGCCTTGATTTCATACGAGAACGTGCGCTGGCTGTGGGTGCTAAGCAATACAGCCTGCCGAGAGTGCCACACATTGACCGTGTCGGTGCTGTTCATCATTGCATTGCCAGAGAGTTCGCCATAGACATCCGCATTGATGCCATCGGCCTCAAAACGCTTCAACAGACGCTCATAGATGGCATGAAATTCCTTGGAGTGACGCATGTAGTATTCCAACGAATGGTCAAAGTCCTCTTGCGTGATGTCATGCTTCTTATAGACGGATTGGCGCAAAGAGAGCACATACTCCGCACGGTGCTGCACATCGTCGCTATTCTCTCCCAAGGCTTCTGCCACATGGTAGTCGTAGAGTATGGCTTCCATGTCCGATGGCGAGAGTACATCATCGGGGCGATCGGCTCTACAAGCGGCCAATAAGCACACGAGCATGAGCCACCAACCTATACGAAGCACGGGATTGGTCATCTGCTTATTCTTCTGTTTCTATTGTATCGGCGGTGCACTTGGGACGGGCCAATAGGCGGTAATAAAACAGTAGCATCGCTACTGCGCCACACGAGATGGCCGCATCGGCAAAATTGAATATAGCACCAAAGAATACCTTACCACCCACCAGTGGCCACGACTCGGGGAAAGTAAAGAAAGGGAAATAAAACATATCGACAACGCGCCCATGCAAGAAAGGCGCATAGCCTTGACCTATCGCCACCATCTTGGCAGGCTCGCTAAAGAGCATACCGCCTGCGGGCGACTCGGTGAAGATAAGGCCATAGAGACAGTTGTCTATGATATTGCCAAATGCACCTGCTATCACCAACGACAAGCATACGACAAAGCCTATCGGATAACGGCGACGGCAGCACTTGACGAGCAAGACGACAAAAACGACAACGGCAGCCAAACGAAACAACGTCAGCAACGCCGTGCCGACAAAAGACATGCCAAAAGCCATGCCTTCGTTTTCGGTGAACAGTATGTAGCAC
>JAGHRU010000212.1 GCA_018066225.1 Candidatus Equimonas enterica | reverse complement strand
GTGGAACAACACGGTGCTGGTGGAGATGGGCGACACCGCTGCACTGCCCGCCTTGCGCCGGCTCTCCTGCGTCACCGACCTGCTCAAAGCCTACGACAGCGAAGACTCTATCACCGTCAAGGCACCCATCGACCGCTTCGCCGATATCACCAACCGCCTCGACAGCACCGACAACTACTATGGCGCGGCCGAGCGGCAGGTCAAGATGCTCCACGTCGATGCCCTCCACGACCTCGGCTTTCGTGGACAAGGCATGACGATTGCCGTAGTAGATGGCGGCTTCCACAACGCCGACTGCCTCGCCGCTCTCGACGATGTACGCATCATGGGCACACGCAACTTCGTGCGTCCCGACAAGAGCGTCTATGAGGAGCAACGCCACGGCATGATGGTGCTCTCGTGCATTGCCACCAACCGCCCTTATGTGCTCGTGGGTACGGCACCCGAGGCGCAGTTCTATTTGCTCCAGAGTGAAGACGAGTACTGGGAATATCCTGCCGAAGAGGACAACTGGTGTGCCGCCGTAGAGTATGCCGATAGCCTCGGCTGCGACATCGTTACTTCGTCGCTGGGCTATACACGCTGCGACAAGCGCTACCCGCAGGCCACATACGCTGAACTCGATGGCCGCACACACCTTATCTCGCGTGAGGCCGCCAAGGCTGCCAGTCATGGCCTGCTCGTCCTCAACTCTGCTGGCAACTCGGGCAATGACCCGTGGAAGAAGATAGGCTTCCCCGCCGATGCCGACCACATCCTCACTGTGGGGGCTGTGACGGCAGAGCGCGTCAATACCAATTTCTCCTCGCTGGGGCATACGGCTGACGGCCGCGTCAAGCCCGATGTGATGGCGATGGGTGGCCGTGCTGCCGTGCTCGGCACCGACGGTTGTGTGACCCATGCCAACGGCACTTCATTCTCGTGCCCCATCATGTGCGGTGCCGTGGCCTGCCTCTGGCAAGCCTTCCCCCACTTGACGCCGACTGCCATCATCGATATGCTCCACCGCTCTGCTGACAACGCTGCACATACCGACGAGGTGTATGGCTACGGCATCCCCGATTTTCTCCGAGCCTATCAGATGCTCCACCAAAAGTAATGATGACTGCGCGCCTCACCCTTTCCCAACTTCACGAACTCATCAGCCGCACGCTCCAGAGAGCCTTCGCCCAGACGATATGGGTGGTGGCCGAAATCTCTGAGTTGCGCGTGGCAGCAGGTGGACATTGCTATATGGAACTCGTGGAGAAGGACACCGAGAGCAATGGCTTCGCTGCCAAGGCGCGTGCCAACTGCTGGCGGACGACTTGGCTCGGGGTGAGCCGACGCTTCCAGCAGGCCGTAGGACAGCCTTTGCAGGCTGGTATGACGATATTGGCCGAGGTCAAGGTGACGTTTCATGCCGCCTATGGCTATGCGCTGTCCGTGGCAGACATCAACCCCGAATATACCCTTGGCGACTTGGCACGCCGCCGCGCGGACATCCTCAAAGCCTTGGAGCAGAACGGCATCTTGCACGACAACAAGCACCTTCCCCTGCCACGGCCTTTGCAGCGTATCGCCGTCATTTCCAGCCCGACGGCAGCCGGCTATGGGGACTTCTGCCAGCAACTTTCGCAGTCGCCCTATGCCTTTCGTCTCACCCTCTTCGAGGCTGCTATGCAGGGCAGCAATGTGGAGACCACCATCATCGCTGCTCTTGGCGACATCGCCGAGCGACAAGACGATTTCGATGCCGTGGTCATCATCCGTGGTGGCGGTGCGACGACCGACTTGCAGGGGTTCGAGAGTTATCCATTGGCCGAGTGCGTTGCCTCCTTTCCCCTGCCAGTGCTCCCGGGCATCGGTCACGAGCGCGACGACACCGTCATCGACTTTGTGGCGCATACCCGCCTCAAGACACCGACTGCTGTGGCGGCTTTTCTCATCGAGGCGATGGCGACGGAATACGACCTCGTTCTCTCGCTCGAGACACAGGTACGCGATGCTGTCCTCACGCTGCTTCAGCAGCATACGCTGCGCTATGAGCGTGTGGCCCACCGCTACCAGGTGGCAGCGACGCAGTATGTCGGCCATCAGCGACAGGCTTTGCAGCAATGTCACAGCCGCTTGCTGCTTGCAGCCCAACGTCAGATGGAAGCCGAGCATCGGCGTCACGACCAAGCGTCGCAGAGCATCAGCGTGGCGCTCCTGCGCCGTATGGAGCAGGAGAAGAGCCGACTGCTGCTCGCAGAACGCACCTTGCGTATGGCTGGGCATGAGCGCATCCTTGCCCTTGGCTACTCGCTGACCACCGACCGCGAGGGCCATGTCATCAAGTCACCTCACGACATCGCTTCTGGCACACCCATTCGTACTCATCTTAAAAGCGGAGTCATTGACTCCATTACCCTATAGGTAGGTTCTATAAATTAGCTCGTGACGATTTTGCGGCTATCTCGAAGTAGATTTCTTCCTTTCATAAGGGAGCGGTGCGGGCACCGTGACTGAATGATAGGAAGGAAGATGCGAGAGAAGAGCCCAAAAGCGGCCGAGTAGAGGCATAGAATACTATCTTGAACAAATATGGCACTAATTTATAGAACCTACCTATAATGACAGAAACGCTTTCCTACGCCCAAGCCGTCGCACGCTTGGAGCAAATCGTCTCTGCCCTCGAAAGCGGGAAGACGGACATCGATCAGATAAGTCCGCTGCTGCAAGAGGCGCAGCAACTGCTTGCGCAGTGTAAAGACAAACTTACCGCAGTGGAACAAGACGTTAATCGCATCCTGACGCATGAGTAAGAACAAACTCTCCAAATTTGCCGATATGGCGACTTACACCAACGTGGTGCAGGCGCCGGCGATGACCCCTGATGCGCCCTGCCATCCGCTCTTCGGACAGTGGCACGAAGCCTTCTTCGGCAACGACAATCCCATAGTACTGGAACTGGGCTGCGGACGCGGTGAATATTGTGTCGGACTTGCTGAACGCTTTCCCACCAAGAACTTCATCGGCGTCGATATCAAAGGGGCGCGTATGTGGCATGGCGCTACCGAAGCCAAGGCGCGTGGTATGAACAACGTGGGCTTCCTGCACACACATCGAGTTCATCGACAAGTTCTTTGCCCCGGGCGAAATAGCCGAGATATGGCTCACTTTCTCCGATCCGCAGATGAAGAAGGTGACGAAACGCCTGACGAGTACCTTC
>JAGHRU010000050.1 GCA_018066225.1 Candidatus Equimonas enterica | reverse complement strand
ATATCTCTATTTCAGCGTATTAAATCACTCGGCAAAGATAATAATAAACGGGACAAAAATGGGACAAAATCCTCAAAAAGATATGCCACTATAAGTTAGTTTAACTTTAAAAAGAAAATGCAAGAATGCGTCTTAAAAATCTATAAATCAGCGACTTTTGCTGACACTCCTAATACATGCTTTCAAATGGTTTACCCTGCTTGAAGTAATTGGTGGTTGTGGCAGAAATATGTGCACGAGGATGATGAAAATGTGCCGCATAAGACGCTGATGACTGTCGCCTATGTGGTGATGACATGCGCCTATGTGGCGATGAATGGGATGCGAAGTATAGCGTTCATCGTCGGGTGTACCGTCGTGGCTCTCCTCGCTAGTTTCGTCCTAATGTTTCTTAATTACAAGTATCGGGGCTGGCGACTCACGTCCTGTATCCTGCTCTCTGCTTTTTTCTGTGCGATTTTGATAACTGCGGCTTGGCAGCAAATAAGTAGGCTACAGTATTAAGTTCCGTTTTTTGCATCTTAACTGACGCGAGAGGGTGTGCCAAAGTCTGAATGGAGACTTTTGACACACCCTCTCGTCGTGAGAACTGTCTGCCCAGAGGCGAAAACGCGCGCGGGCGTGCGCGTATTTATATAAGGCGTATCAGCGGATGATGCGTCGGCCTGCGCTGATGTAGATGCCGTGCTGCAAGGCCTCGCCCATGACCCTACGGCCGTCGATGCTGTAAGTGGCAGCGGACGGCGTGGGGGCAGCGGTGGCCGAGGCTATGCCGTCGGTCTCTCGGGTGAGATAACTGAACGTGATGACATGGTCGGGCGTCTCCGTGATGTTGTAGATGGGTCGGCCGAAACCGCCATCGCCATAGAAAGCACGGGCGGCAGTGAGGTCTTGCTCGTCGGTGAGCATCGTGATGCGCTTGCTGCCGGGGAAGAGGTCGCCTTTCCAGTCGGTGTAGTTGCTGTAATTGACGGACTGCCATTTGTTGTCGGCTGCGACGACTTGGCAGCCGAGGTGGTTGGCGTTGTTGTTGAGCGTGTTGAGATACCACGACCGCGACTTGTAGTCGATGTGCATCACGAGCATGCCGCTACCCAAGGCGTAGGGGGCCCACTTGCTGCCTTGGCGGTTTTCGAGCACATAGTACTCTTGGGGGTGAGCCGGATTGCGCACGACGTAGGCCGTCGCGCCCTCGTGTTCACGCCCTTGTGGGTAGAGCGCGACGTTGTACTGCACTTCGTCGCCCAGTTCCTGCACATCGAGCCAGCCCATGAAGGAGCGTTCGTAGGCCGTGTAAGCCGTCGGCGCATAACCACCGCCCCAATACTCGCCGTAGTCCATCAGGCTCCACCAGCCCGGGGTCGCATTGTCCAGTGCCTGTGCCGTCGTACCGTAGAAGTCGGGCAAGCCGAGAGCGTGGCTGAACTCGTGGCAGAAGAGGCCGATGCCCTCCATGCGCGGCTCGTTCCAGTCCCATTGCTGATAACTCTCGTTGCCCATGAAGTAGCCCGCAAAGCGGTAGTCGCCGACGGTGAAGCCACTACCCGAGAAATGCGCCCAGATGAGGTCTTCGAGTGCCGTCCCCTCCTTCCACGAGTCGTGCTCGCCTTCGCCAGCGTAGAGTATGCTGACCAGCGGCACCTTCTCGTCCTCGACATACTTGCTGAAATCTACGCCTTGCGCCATCGCCAACTGTACGGCCTCTTTGGCCAGTGCCATCACGCGACGATCCATGCCCGAGGCATCGTTGCTGCCGTAGTAGGACGCTTCGTGCGCGACGGTGACGGTGGCGACGACCTCAAAGGTGGGGTCGAACATGCCGCCGCTCTGTGCGAGGAAGTAGTCGCGCGTAGAGCCTTCGCAGCCCTGCTCGTCGGCGTAGCCCTCCTCGTTGAAGAGGCGCGTCACCTTGTTGTGGGTCGTTGTCGGGCGTAGGCTGACATCGGCGAAATTGACGAGGATGACGGGGATGGTGTGACGCCCGATGCTATTGACCACGCCGACGGAGCGCAAGCCGTAGCGTCCCAAGCCGTCGTCGGTGGAAGCACCGTCCTGCGAGAGTGTGAGCCGTGGCGGTTGCCACGAGGTCGCTATCGTGCGCTGCGCTTGGCGGACGAAGGTCGCCTCCGCTGCGCTACGGTCGGCAGCCTCATGGGCGAGGCAGTCGCTGGCCGTCAGACGCCCGTCGGTGCAGGTGGCGTAGCAGAGGGTGCGCGATGCCGTGTTGCGCATGACGGCCACGCCATCGGAGGTGAGGTAGTAGTGGCAGTGCTCGTCGCCAGTGGGGCGGAGCGTTAGCACGGTGCCGTCGGGCTGCGTAAAGGAGAGCGTGCGTCGCTTGGCCGGTACGCCCCAGAGCGTAGTCAGCCCCAGCGCAAAGGCGAGCAGGAGGAGGGGGAAACGGTAGGTCATATTAGGGGAAATGTGCGGACATAAAATAGCCTTTGTGCTTCGCACCGTAGCGCAAGGCACAAAGGCTGCTTGTCGTAGGTTATTTTACAATCTTCTTACCACCGACGATGTAGATGCCGTGCTGCGCGGCGGCAGCATCGACCTTGCGGCCGTCGAGGGTGTAGGCCGTAGCGTCGGCCGTGGCGGCAGCAACGGGGCTGCTGATGCCGTCGATGTTAGCATCGATATACTTGAAGGTGATGATGCCGTCCGAAGTCTCGGTGATGTCGTAGAGCGGACGATCGAAGCCGTCGCCCGTGAAGGCCTTGGCGGTGCGCAGCAGCGTGTCGTCGCAAAACTCGGTGACTTTCCAGTAGCCGGGGAAGAGGTCGCCATACCAGAGGCTCTTGCTGTTGCGCACAGGGCTTTGCCACTGGTTGTCGGCGCGAACTATCTGATAGCGCATGTGGTCGGCAGCGTTGTTGAGCGTGTTCTTCTCCCACGAACTCTTGCGGAAATCGACGTGGGCAACGAGCATGCCGTGCCCAAGGTTGCTGGGATAGAAGGTATCGACTTGGCGACTTTCGAGAATGTAGTATTCGTTGGGGTTCATCGGGTTGCGTATGACGTAGGCTGTGTTGCCCTCATCGCTGAGATAGTAGGGGTAGAGGGTGACAAACTCGGGAGTGTCGCCCAGTTCTTTGATGTCGAGCCAGCCCATATACGAACGCTCGTAAGCAGAGTAGCCGATAGGGCAGAAGCCGTTGCCCCAATACTCACCGTAGTCCATCAAACTCCACCAGCCGGGCGTCTCGTTGTCCAGAGCCGCTTGCGTGGTGCCGTAGAAGTCGGGCAGACCGAGGGCGTGGCTGAACTCGTGGCAGAAGAGACCGATGCCCTCGGGGCGTGCTTCCCGCCAACTGTCTTCCTTGTAGCGCTCGTTGCCCATGAAGTAGGACGAGAACTTGATACCGTCTTCGGTGAAAGGCGCGTAATCGGCAAAGTGTGCCCAGATGAAGTCTTCGCTGTTGGCATCCCATGAGTCGTGTTCACCTTCGCCAGCGTGCATGATGGAGACCAAAGGCACAGCGTCGCCCTCGACATACTTGCTGAAATCGACGCCCTGTGCTTCTGCCAGACGCACGGCTTCCTGCGTGAGTTCCTCGGGATGCTTATCTTCGCCCCACTGGTCGTTGCCGCCGTAGTACTTGTAGCCGTTGGAGGCTGTCACGATAGCCACGACTTCAAAGGTGGGGTCGAACATGCCGTTGCTCTGCTCGAGGAAGTAGTCGCGTACAGAGCCCTTGCAGCCGTCCTCATCGTTGTAGCCGTCTTCGTTGAAGATGCGGGAGACTTTCTCCATGGTGCTGCTTTCCATGAATTTCAGATCGGGGAACTGCACCATGATGACGGGGATGATGTGTTTGCCGATGCTATTGACCACACCACCCGAGCGCTGGCCATATTTGCCGAGGCCGTCAGTGGTGGATGCCGCCGTGGCGTGTCTGCGCACATTGGGCTGTAAGTCGGCTTGCAGGTCGCGGCGCAGCGTGTTGATGTGAGTTATCTCTGCCGTGGTGCGGGCATTGG
The DNA here is from genome assembly GCA_018066225.1 of Candidatus Equimonas enterica. Lineage (GTDB taxonomy): Bacteria > Bacteroidota > Bacteroidia > Bacteroidales > Bacteroidaceae > Alloprevotella > Alloprevotella enterica. The sequence goes on along the minus strand of JAGHRU010000050.1, from coordinate 6,240 downwards.
CTTCGTGGGCGATGATGGTGCTGGGATAGAGACGGCCTTCCTTGACGGTGGCATAGACGAGGTCGCGGCCTCGCACATCGCGCATGACGGCAACGCCATCGGAGGTAAGGTAGTAGTGGCCGTGTTCGTCACCAGCACGCTGCACGACGATGGTCGTGCCGTCGCTCTGGCGCATGGTGAGGGGAATGCGCTTGGGTGCACTCGCCATGGCTGACAAGCCGATGACGGCAAGCAGCGAAGAGAGGATGATTTGACGTAACATTAGATATTAGGTTTATAGTTGTATGCTTTGGGAAAAGGGGCAAGGGGCGATGGCCTACTTGCGGCGGACACTGCGCAGCGCGAGTGCCCAGAGGAAATAGTGCGTCACCAGTAGGAGGGTGGCGATGCTTATGGGGGTGGCGATAGCGACAGTGACCCAAGCGTAGGTGGGGATAGCCGTCGCGTCGCCCATGAGTGCACCGATGGCGGAGGCCTGCATGGCAATCATGAGTATCATCTCGGGCGTAAATGCTACGAGGGCCAAGGCCGAGAGGCCGATGAAGGCGATGACGAGCAGACCGAGGTGTCGGCCGAGGTGTCGGCAGACGCGGTAGAGTCCAGTGCCGAGGGCGCGCAGACACTGACGCGGCTCCCAGCGGATGGGCTGAAAGGCATCGTGACGCAGGCGGATGGCGATTTGCTGTGCCATCGCGCCGATGCACCATATCTTGGCCACGAGATAGAGCACGAAGGTTGCGCCTGTGGCGATGGTGCTGCCGAGTGACGGCGCATATTGTGCAGCGACATCAGCGGGCGAGAAGCCTGCGTCGAGGTAGGTGGCAGCGGGCAGCAGGTAGCAGAGGTCGAGGTGGAGCCATGCCAAGAAGAAAGCCGTGCCCAAGACGGCAGTTGCGCCCACATAGGGGGCTATGCCTTTGAGCCACGGCTGCCACGCATCGCGTAGCAATGCTATGGCGTCGCTGAGGGCTTGGTTGGTGCTTCGTGAGCGGTCGGTGGTAATCACGATGGAGGCGGGAGGGGGATTGGGGAGGGGAGATGGGCGGCTGCGGCGTTAGCGACGACGACGCTTCCCGGGCAAGATACCTTTGACGGAATTGACGAAGCGCATGCCGGTCGATACGCCTTGATAGACGAGGACTGCCCGCTCGGCGATGCGGAGGAAGGTGCCGAGTTTGCCGCTCTGCTGATGCTGGGGCTTGGCGATGGCCTGTATCTGGGCTTTGAGTGCCTGCTCTTGCTCTTGGAGCCGCACTCGCATTTCGGCGCGTTGCGCCTCAATGTCGTTGAGGGTGTAGCGGACGCGTGGCATAGGCTGGTTACTTTTTGTCAAGGAAGAGGTGGGCCAAAGCGTTGGCAACGGGGTCGTAAATCCACGACTTGCGCTTGCAGTAGCAGATGATGGCCAGCAGCAGGTAGATGCCACCCATCAAGCCGCAGGCCGCAGTCGTGCTGCCGAGCCAAGGCGTCAGGGCACTGACGGCCATCAACGAGAGGAAGATGAGCGCGAGTGTGACGATGATGAGCAAGACGGCTCCTATGATGACCACAGAGAGCAGGCGTGTGAGTTTGCTCACTATATCGAGGCGGAAACTCGCCAGACGCAGTTCGCCGTAGCCTTTGAGGTCTTCGGTGAGTTTGCGCAGTTGGAGATTGAGTTTGTCCGTGCTGAAAAACATAGTTGGGGGCTTTGGTTTGTCGTGGCGGTGTGTGGGCTACTGGCCGTAGTGGCGTGGAGGCTGGCGCGTCTTTCGCCAGCCTCTACGCGCTTGATGTGCTACGATTTAGTTTTAGGCTTCTGCGGGCTGCAACTCGTCGGCGATGTCGTCCACGAGAGCCTCGAGTTCGGAGTTGGTGAGTTTCACGCCGCGTTTGCGAATGATCTCTGCGATGCGAGCGCGCGTGTCAGTACCCTTTTCGGGAGCAAAGAGAAGGCCGAGGGCTGCACCTACGGCTGCGCCACCGATGAAGGCAGCAAGGAAGTTGGTAACTTTCATGGTGTGAATGTATAATTGGTTGAACGAAGGCAAATTTACATCTTTTCTGCGAATTGCGCGCCCGCTACGGGCAAAAAAATGTGACTTTAAGTAATTTTAGGACAAATTAACCCGCCATTTGGAATTTCCGTTGTAACTTTGCGGCAAGTTTTACCTTATCATCCATTTAATACAGATTTAGGAATTATGAAGAAGTTCATGTTCGTGGCGTTGAGCCTTATCGCCGCCGTAGTGTTTACGGGATGCAAATCCCAAGAGAGTGCTTATCGCCAAGCCTACGACAAGGCCAAGGCACAGGAAGCCGCTGCTCAGAATTATGAGACGACCACTGTGGCCGTTGAGCCTGTGCAGGAAGAGGTGAAGGTGACGCCCGTAACGCCCGCGCCGCAAAACGATGCCGACGTGCGCACCATCAATGCCAACAAGACGGTGGTAGCAGGCAACGCACTGCGCAATTACAGCGTGGTATGTGGTAGCTTCAGTCTGCAAGCCAACGCCGAAGGACTCTACAACAAACTTCGCGCGCAGGGCTATGACGCACGCCTCATTCGCACCGATGAGAACATCAAGGGTATAACGCCTTGGTATCGCGTCATTGCTGCTTCTTTCGACGACAAGGCACAAGCCGTGCAGAGCCGCAACGAACTTCGTGGCACCTATGCCGATGCTTGGTTGCTCAGTAAGTAAGCCGCGTACAAACGTTCCGATAAATTGACAAACCGATATTGAGCAGCAGTTTTCGCGCCAAATAGGTGCGCCGCTGCTGCATCAAGGCCTACCGTCACAACAGTCTGCCCAGATTGTTGCGACGATAGGCCTTTGTCGTTTGGTGGATTAGCGGTCATCGCCTCACTCATCTGCCCAAGCGCGTTTTCGTATCTGCCCTTGTCGTGCGCCGCGTCTGCCCATGTCGTTTTTACGGTCTGGGCAGAGCGTGAAGCGCGTGTGCCCCTGTGTGCATAAATATGCGCCCGTTTTATGCAGCGCGAAAGGCGATAGGTGTCGCCTCATGTGGCTTGCCGTGTGCCCCATAGTGCCTTGCTGTGGCACAAGTGAGGGAGGTGGAAACGCAGCCCATGGCTCATAAAGACGCCTGCTGCGGCAGTGGACTACGCTGATAATGGCGTAGCGTCGCTGTCGCAGCAGGAGTTTTTATTCATACATTTATAGGGCAATTATGCAGCCGCCCGCACTTGGCGTACCGTCCGTGCCACTCTTGGCGTGTCAAAATGGGCAGAGTTTCCGCCCCGAGACGTGAAACAGACCAATCGACATGGGCGTGTCGCGGTGCTGACTATGCCTTTCGCGTGTAGTCGCTAAACGTGTAGGCGACTTCGTTTTGCGCATCGGCCTCGTGTGGCTCCGTCTTGGTGAGTTGCCACACCGCCATGTCGAGGCTGGGGAAATAGGCATCGGCAGCCTCGGGCGTGGCGTGGATGTGGGTCAGATAGAGGCGGTCGGCCACGGCGAGGGCAGCAGCATAGACGCTCTCACCGCCGATGATGAAGACTTCTTCGCCCCGACACGCAGCAAGAGCGGCGCAGAGGTCGGTGAAGGTTTCTGCACCCGCGAAGGTGCGTGTGGCATCGTGGGTCAGCACGATGTTGCGGCGGTTGGGCAGTGCTCCCTTGGGCAATGACTCGAAGGTGCGGCGTCCCATGATGACGGTATGCCCCGTGGTGAGGGCCTTGAAGCGTCGGAGATCGTCGCGCAGGTGATAGAGGAGATGACCCTCATAGCCGATGGCGCTATCAGCGGCAAGGGCACAGATGATGCTTATCATACAGAGACAGTAGCGGGGATATGGGGCCACGGATCGTAGCCCTCGAGTTGGAAGTCCTCGTAGCGGAAGGCAAAGATGTCTTTCACGTCGGGGTTGATGACCATGCGAGGCAGCGGACGCGGCGTGCGTGTGAGTTGCAGGCGTGCTTGCTCCAGGTGGTTGAGATAGAGATGCGTGTCGCCCGTGGTGTGGATATACTCGCCGACTTCCAGCCCCGTCACCTGCGCCATCATCTGCAAGAGCAGCGCGTAGGACGCGATGTTGAAGGGCACGCCGAGGAAGGTGTCGGCACTGCGCTGGTAGAGTTGCAGCGAGAGACGCCCCTCTGCCACGTAGAACTGGAAGAGGCAGTGGCACGGCGGCAACGCCATCGCGTCGATTTGCGCCACGTTCCATGCGCAGCAGAGTATGCGCCGCGAGTCTGGCGTGTGCTTTATCTGCTCCACGATTTGCGCGATTTGGTCGATGTGACCGCCTGTGTAGTCGGGCCAACTGCGCCATTGCTGCCCATAGACAGGGCCGAGATTGCCGTCGGCGTCTGCCCATTCGTTCCAGATGCGTACGCCGTTGGCCTGTAAGTACTTCACGTTGGTGCTGCCGCTGAGAAACCAGAGCAGTTCGTGGATGATGCTCTTCAGGTGCAGCTTCTTCGTGGTCAGCAAGGGGAAGCCCTGGCGGAGGTCAAAGCGCATCTGGTGACCGAAGACGGACTTCGTGCCTGTACCGGTGCGGTCGCCTTTGGTCACGCCTTCGTCGAGGATGCGACTGAGCAGGTCGAGATATGGGGTCATGGCGCGTAGGGTGAAGCGTGTTATAAGGTTGCGACTATCTGGGCCACGGCGGCTGTCAGACCTTCGGGGTCTTTACCGCCAGCGGTAGCGAAGTGCGGTGCACCGCCGCCGCCGCCCTTGATGTGGCGGGCGGCCTCCTTGACCATATTGCCTGCGTGGAGGTGGTGGGAGGCGATAAGGTCCTTGCTGAGCATCACCGTCAGCAGAGGTTTGCCTTCGTAGCGTGAGCCGAGCACGACGAGGGTATGCTCGGGCAACGCATTGCTGATCTGGAACGCAAGGTCCTTGACGGCATCGGGCTTGATGTCCATAGGCAGCACTTGCTGCACGAGGCGAACGCCGCCACGGTCTTCGGCGGTGGCTACGAGCGTGTCGCGGAGCTTCATCAACCGCTCGTGCATGGCGGCTTCTATCTGCTTGCGGAGCGCGTCGTTCTCTTCGAGTGTCTTTCGGATGGCTTCCTTGATGTCCTTGGTGTTGGTTAGGAGTTGCTTGACGGCGGTAAGCGTGTCGCGCTCGGCATACATAGCGTCTTCTGCGGCCTGTCCGGTGATGGCCTCTATGCGGCGTACGCCTGCGGCAACACTGCTCTCGCTGACGATGCGGAAGAGGCCGACGCGACCCGTCGAAGCGGCATGGCAACCGCCGCAAAACTCTACGCTGTCACCAAACTTCACCACGCGCACCTTGTCGCCATATTTCTCGCCGAAGAGCGCGATAGCCCCCAGTTTCTTGGCTTCCTCCATCGGCAGATCGCGATATTCGGTGAGTGGGATGTCGGCACGCAGCCGGGCACAGACGAGACGCTCCACTTGGCGCAGTTCTTCCGGCGTCACCTTCTGGAAGTGGGAGAAGTCGAAACGGAGATAGTCGGGCGTGACCAGAGAGCCTTTCTGCTCTACATGGGTGCCGAGCACTTCGCGCAAGGCTTGGTCCAAGAGGTGCGTGGCCGTGTGGTTGGCCTCGCTGGCGCGGCGTGCTGTCGTATTGACTTCGGCGTGGAACAATGCCTCGGGATGGGCGGGCAGTGTACGCGTGAGGTGGATAGGCAGGTTGTTTTCGCGTTTGGTGTCAAAGACCTCAACGATGCTGCCGTCTGCGCTGCTGACGAGACGGCCGCGGTCGCCCACCTGTCCGCCCATTTCGGCGTAGAAAGGCGTGTGGTCAAGGACGAGTTCGTAGTGCTTCTGCTTCTTCTGCTCCACTTCGCGGTATTTGAGGATATGGCAGTCGTAGGCAGTGTCGTCCCAGCCGTGGAAAACGGTCTCGCCTTCTGCCAGAACAACCCAGTCGCCAGCCGTGACGGCGGCAGCGCCGCGGGCACGTGCTTTCTGCTTCTCCATCTCCGTCGTGAAGGCTGCTTCATCGACCGTGAGGCCTTGCTCGCCACAGATGAGTTGTGTCAGGTCAAGGGGGAAGCCGTAGGTGTCGAAGAGCGTGAAAGCCTTGGTGCCATCGACGACTTTGCTCCCTGCCTGCTTCGTCTCAGCGATGACGCCTTCCAGCAGCGAGATGCCCGTGGAGAGGGTGCGCAGGAAAGCGTCTTCCTCCTCCTTGATGACGCGCTCTATGAGTGTCTGCTGGGCAGGCAACTCGGGGTAGGCGGCGCCCATCTCGCTGACGAGTGTGGGCAGAAGGCGATACATGAAGGCTTCGCGCTGGCCGAGGA
>JAGHRU010000140.1 GCA_018066225.1 Candidatus Equimonas enterica | reverse complement strand
ATAGTTTCTCTGGTCTGCCCGGATAATTTTTACGGTCTGCCCGGATAGTTTCCCCCATTTCAGCCACTGTTTTTTTCGCTTTCGGCCACCGTTTTTTTCGCTTCCAGCGAAAAAATCCCTACCTTTGCACCCTCCAACGCTCCTCCCTATGCGCCCTCATCTCATCTTGCTCGACGCTCTGCGCGGCATAGCTGCCCTCATCGTCCTCTGTTATCACCTCTACGAAGGCTTCGGCTACGAGGTCGCCGCTGGCACTGGCATCTACACGCAGCCCATCGACCACGGCTATCTGGCTGTCGATTTTTTCTTCCTGCTCTCTGGCTTCGTCATCGGCTATGCCTACGACCACCGCTGGCGGCAGGGGCTCACGCCGCGCCCCTTCGCGCTGCGTCGCCTCGTCCGTCTCCACCCTATGGTCATCGCAGGCGCAGTGCCTGGCCTCATCGCCTTCCTGCTCCAAGGCGGCACCAACTGGCAGGGGGAACAGGCTGGCGCGCTTTGGGTGACGACGGCTTTCGTCGCTGCGCTGCTGCTCATGCCGCTCTGGCCAGGCTTTGGCGGCGATGTGCGCGGCAATGGCGAGATGTATCCCCTCAACGGCCCGCACTGGAGCCTCTTCTTCGAGTACATCGGCAACGTGCTCTACGCGCTCCTGCTGCGACGGCTGCCCACACGTTGGCTCACTGTGCTCACCGTGGCGAGCAGCTGCGCACTGGGCTACGCCGTGCTGCGTCAGGGCTACCTCGGCATGGGGTGGACGCTAACGGACGGTGGCTTCTGGTGGGGCAGCGTGCGCATGCTCTTCCCCTACTGTCTCGGCATGCTGATGGCGCGCCATTTCATGCGCCGTGAGCACCCCCTGCTCCCCTTCCGCCGCACCTTCCTGCTCACCGCTGCTGCACTGCTGATTACTCTGCCCGTGCCCTTCGTCGGCACGCCGCAGCAGCCTTGGCAAAACGGCCTCTATATCATGGTGCTGCTCACCGTGGTGTTTCCGCTCGTGGTGTGGTGTGCGGCCTGCGCTGGCACGTCGTCCGACCGCGCCGCCACCCTGCTCGGCGACCTCTCCTACCCGCTCTACACGGTGCACTATCCGCTGATGTACCTCTTCTACGCCTACATCGGCTTTCCTGCTCCCAGCGTCACGATGGCCGACGTCTGGCCTGTCGCCCTTGTCGTCGCGGCCTGCTCCCTCGTCCTCGCATGGCTCTTGATGCGCTACTACGACGCACCTCTGCGGCGGCGTCTTGTCAAGCGACTATCATAAAAAAAGGGGCTGATGCTGTGGATAGCGTCAGCCCCTTTGATTTATCATTACTGCAACACTTTCTTCCTGCCCGTTATGCTGATGCTGGGCAGCGGCGCAGCGCGCCATCTTCTCCCGTCAGCAGCGTAGCCCTCGGGTGAGGCCGCCTGCGCAGCGATGGGGCGCAACCCGTCGGACGGCGGCTCTGCCACCGTGAGACGACACGTGGCCGTGAGGCTGCCGTCGTAGGTCGTGGCCGTGATGATGGCCGTGCCGATACCCACGAGATGGACGATGCCGTCGCGCACCGTTGCCACCTGCGTGTCGGAAGACGCCCACGCGATGCGCGTGTCGGTGGTCGCAGCAGGCTGCAACGCGGCTTTGAGCAGGAGCGTGTCGGTGGAGAGGGTCGTCTCTATCGCCTCACGGCTGAGTGTGAGACGCTGCGCTGCCACAGGGCTGCAAGGCTGGGTGCGGCGATAGAGATAGGGCAGCGGGAGCGAGGTGCTGGTGTAGTTCCAGAAGCGGGCATAACTCTCGGCTGGCGCGTTGTAGCGCAACGTGCCATACTTGTCGGCCGTAGAGGTGATTTCCGCTCCCTCGTAGCCTATGGCGATGCGCCATGTCATGACACCTTCGTCCCAAGCCAACGCTTGCTTGCCCGTAGCCCCAAGGCAGCGGCCATGCTGATCGGTGAGCGTCCACGCGCCCGCGTCGGCAGCAGCGAGCGTAAAGGTCGTGACGAAAGGCTCGGTGACGCAGGCGGTGCTACCAAGGCCAATGGCGTCGAGATAGTGGGATGTCGCCATGCCGTCGATGTCGCCCGCAGCATCGCCGCTGCGGTAGAGCATGACGACATCGCCGTCGGAGAGGGTGCTCTTCTTGTCCAGCTTGGTGTATTGCCACCCCATAGCGCTCTCGGTGGGTGTGCCACCTGTGGTGTAGTCTATGGTGATGCTGTGCAGATAGACCGAGCCTTCGGGGTGACCGCCGCGGATGGTGATGGCGAGGTCGTCGGCAGAGAGCGGCGCCAAGGTCTGCATCGGCTTGCTCACCTCGGCATAGATGCCCAGATCCTTGCTCACCCACTCGCCGTACCACGCGGCATCGGCGAAGTCGCAAGTCGGCATGGTGAAGAGCGTCTGGTCGCCACAGGTCACTTCGAGGGCGAGCGTGCCGCTCTTGTTGTTGGAGCACATACGGAGCGTCACACGCTCTACGGTGCAGCCTTCCCAGCCCGAGAGCCACAGCGTGGCAGCACAGCCACGCGGTATCTGGTTGTAGCGGTTGCCACGGGTTGCGCCGTAGGGGTTGTCAAAGATGGCATACGCCCCTTCGGGCTTCTGGCCAAAGGCCTGGAGGGTGAAGGCCGCAGCATCGGCATTGTATGCGCTGACGGTGTAGGTCACGCTCTCATGCTGCGCATAGCCTTTCACGCAGAGGCCAGCGAGCAGCAGGGTAAGGAGTAGTTTCATTATGGTGTCTATTCTATGGTGATTTCATCGACAAAGAGGAAGCCGGGCTGGCCAGCACCGGTGTGCCATGGGGGACACGCCTTCTCGCTCTCGGCTCTGAGGCGGACATAGCGCGCCTCCACATGCCCCGGCATACGCAGACTGTGGGTGACGACATGCGCCTGCTCCTCGACTTGACAGGGCTCTGCGCTCTCCCAGTAAAGGCGCACGAAGTGCTGCCCGTCGGCACTGGCCTCCACCGTGATGCTGCGCGCGTCGAAAATCCAATTGGGCGTATCGACAAAGGTGCGGAAAGTGACCCCATCGAAGGTCGTCATTTGCCCCAAGTCGATGGTGCAGTCGAGGTCGGCTTCGGTAAAGCCCAGCCAGCAGCCGCTGTTGAAGGCCGTGGCGTCGCCAAGGATACCATCGGTGAGCGCACGCGCACCGTCGTAGGTGTAGCGCGCGGCAGGCGGCGAGAGCAGCGTGGCCGTAGCACCCGTAGAGGGGGCAATGACGAAGTCTTGACGCACCTGGTGGCTCGCGATGCCACGGCGGTAAGCCACCACGCTGAGGGTGGCGGTGCTGTCGATGACGACGGGAGCCGTCATACGCGGCGAGGCCTCGGAGGGCATCGTGCCGTCGAGGGTGTAATGGATGGGGGCATCGTCGAAGGTGCTCGCACTGACCTTGACCGTACCCACACTGTCGGTCGGGAGGAAGTGGAGGGTGGGGTCGAAGATGTGGCGTGCGAAGTTCCATCCCTGCTCGTGGTAGATGCGGGTCAAGGCTGCGGCGCGTCGGCAGAAACCGTCATAGTTCTTGGGGCGATTGCTCCACTGCAACTCGCTGAGCGCAGCCATACGCGGCAGCGTCATATATTGCACTTTGCTAAACTCGGCAATGTATTCCGTACACACGTTGGCCTGCACACCGATGATGTGCCTGGCCTCCTCCGCCGTCAGCGCCTCGGGGATGGGCTCATACTGATAGGTGTAGGACACGGGCAGGTAGCCGCCGATGCACGACGGCTCATTAGCAATGTCGCGCGACATATAGTAGTCGAAGTAGAGATAGGTATTGGGGGTCATGATGACGTCGCGCCCGAGCCGTGCCGCCTCTATGCCGCCGTCTTCGCCACGCCACGACATGACGATGGCATCTTCGTCCGTACCGCCTTCGAGTATTTCGTCCCAGCCTATCATGCGGCGTCCCAACTGCTTCAAGTGCGCTCCAGCGTGGCGTATGAGATGACTCTGCAAGCGCTCTTCGGCTGAATAGCGAGCGTCAGAGGCGAGATGCTCACGCGCTATCATGGCCTGGCACTTGGGGCACGCCTTCCAGCGCGTCTTGGGACACTCGTCACCGCCGATATGGATGTAGGGTGAGGGGAAGATGGCGCACACCTCGTCGAGGATGTCGTCGATAAACTGATAGACCTTGTCATTGCCAGCGCACAGCACGTCGTCGCTCACGCCCCACTGCTGCCACACGGCGTAGGGACCGCCCGTACAGCCCAGCTCGGGGTAAGCAGCCAGTGCGCCCTGCATGTGCCCCGGCATATCTATCTCGGGCACGACAGTGATGTGACGCTCGGCAGCGTAGGCCACGATGTCGCGAAGCTGCTCCTGCGTGTAGTAGCCGCCATAGGGCACGCCGTCATACTCGCCCGTGTTGTGGCCGATGACCGTCCCTGCACGCTGGCTGCCCACTTCGGTCAGCCGCGGATACTTCTTCGAGGCGAAACGCCAGCCTTGGTCGTCGGTGAGGTGAAAGTGGAAGGCGTTGATGGCGTGCAAGGCACACATATCCAGATAGGTCTTGACGCTATCGACGGGGAAGAAGTGGCGGCTGACATCGAGGTGCGCACCGCGATAGGCGAAGCGCGGCTTGTCCTTGATGGTGCATCGGGGTATGATGATGCGGTCAGATAGACGGCCGGGCAAGGCTTTGCGCAGCGTCTGCACGGCGTAGAAAGCACCGCTGGCAGAAGCACCACGCAGCACAATGCGCTGATGATTGACGGCTATCTCGTAAGCCTCCTTATTGTCGTGTACGAGGTCTTGCGTGAGCAGGATGATGTCGTCGCTACGGCGCTTGGTGGTCAGCGAGAGGGCCATGTCGGTGCGCTCGGCGATGTACTGCACGAGAAACTCTGCGTTGCGCCGTGCGCCTGCCTCACGTCGGTCGTAGCAGACCACGGTGGAAGGCGTGAGCACGAAGCCCTTTCCCATAGACAGCATGGTGCGCTCGGGATAGGGGATGACGGCGAAGTCGGCGCGCGGCGTCTGCTGCGCGAAGCCACAGCGGCTGCCGAGGCACAGCACTGCGGCAAGCAGGAGAGAAAGTATGCGGGGCATAATAACAAGGAATGGGTGGTGAGGAAAAAGAGCAGGAAGCCGCCTTCGCGTAGAAAGCGCACTTCCTGCTTATAGCGGTCTGCTGGGGAGCGACTACTTGATGGCGCGCCAAACTCCTGCGCTCAAGCATGCACCGGCCAGCGGAGCGACGATGAAGATCCACAACTGTTGCAGGGCAACGCCGCCTTCGAAGAGGGCAGGACCGAAGCTGCGGGCGGGATTGACACTCGTACCCGTAAGCGGGATGCAGACGATGTGGACGAGGATGAGGGAGAGACCGATGGCCAAACCAGCGAACTGGCCTGCGCCGCGCTTCTCATCGGTCGTGCCGAGCACAACGAGCACGAAGACGAAGGTGAAGACAACTTCTGCCAGGAAGCCACCCAGCACATTCACGCCCTCTTGACAGGCATTGGCACCTGTGCAAGTGGCCATTGCGCCACCTTCGGCGATGTAGGGGGCATTGGCGGGATCGATGTTTTGCACGAGCAGGTAGAGGATTGCGCTACCGAGCGTTGCGCCGATAAACTGGAAGACAACGTAGCCGAGGGCATCCTTGCCACTCATACGCTTGCTGAGCCATACGCCGAGGGTGATGGCGGGATTGATGTGGCATCCAGAGATGCCTCCGATGGTGTAGGCCATAGCCACAACGGCGAGACCAAAGGCCATAGCGACGCTGAGCACGTGTGCCATGTCGCCACAACCGTGATTCATTATTGCGCTACCGCAACCCATCAGCACGAGAACCATCGTGCCAAACATTTCGGCTAAATACTTTTTCATAGGTGTGTTAGTTTTTTTAATGTGACAAATCGCGACAAATTTACACATAAATTTCGATAACGCGACATTGGGGCGCGAAAAAATGCACTGCCGAGGGTGTTTTTCTGCTTTGGGGTGCTTTTTTGTCGGCGCTGGCCTTTGCTTTCCAAAAAATCGGCGTAACTTTGTCCGCGTAAACCCCAAACCCCATGAAACACCTCCGCCTCTGGGTCGTCACGACCCTCCTCACCGTCTTCTCCTGTACGCTTATGGCGCAGTCGGCCTACACGCCTCACGCGCTCTATCGCCTCGCCACCGTGGACAGTCCCACGCGCTTTGTGAGTGCGTCCTCCACGCAGCGGCTCACCCTCGATGCCGACCGCGCTGCCGACGAAAGCCAGTACTTCATCCTCTCGCCGCTCTCGGGCGGTGTGCGCATCATCGGCGCGTTCACCGACCTCGCCTTGCGCTGCCAGGGCATGAGGGCAGAACTGGGCGAGAACAACGGCAGTGACGAGGCACAGATATGGCGCATCACGCCTTGCGAGGACGGCAGCGTATGCATCGCTTCGGCCGCTGCGCCCACGCTGCTGCTGGCAGCCCGTGCTGACGGCACGCTCGCTATGGCCAACCGGCGCGGCGCAGGCCGAGAAGCCCAGTTTCGTCTCGTCCGCGCCGACGACACCAGCGCACTCGACGCCGAGCGTGTGGCCCGCATCGAGCGGCAGTGGCAGATGAGCAGCGGCGTGGGCGACAAGTGGGAAAACCCGCATATCTTCGCCGAAAACAAAGAGGCAGGTGTGGCCACCTTCCTGCCCTACACCTCGGTGGCCGAGATGACGGCCGACGCCGACTACTACCACACGCCGTGGGTAGAGCCGCGGAGCACGCGCTACCTGTCGCTCTGCGGTATGTGGCGATTTAGCTTCTCTCCCGACCCCGAGCACCGCAGCCGCGACTTCATGCAGCCCGGTTTCGATGCCGCGTCATGGGACAGCATCCCCGTGCCCAGCAACTGGGAGATGCAGGGCTACGACACCCCCATCTACTGCAATGTGGAGTACCCGCACGGCAACACGCCACCTTTCATCACGCCGCGCCCGGGCTTCAACGACGACGGTGCGCACTACGGCGTCAATCCCGTGGGGTCGTATCTCACGCAGTTCACGCTGCCCGAGGCATGGCAAGGGGAGCGCACCTATCTCCACTTTGGCGGCATATACAGCGCAGCCTACGTCTGGCTCAACGGCCACTACGTGGGCTATACGCAGGGTGCGAACAACACGAGCGAGTTTGACCTGACCCCGCACATACAATCTGGGCGCAACACGCTCGCCGTACAGGTCTTCCGCTGGAGCGACGGGTCGTATCTCGAATGTCAGGACATGTTTCGCATGTCGGGCATCCACCGCGAGGTCTATCTGTACAGCACACCCCGTGTCGCCGTCCGCGACCATGTCGTCACCACAACCTTGCAGCCCGAGCACAGCGCAGCAGCAGTCAGCGTGCGCCTCACGGTCGATAACCGCGAAGGCTATGACGTCAATAAGTTGCTACGCCTGCGGCTCTACGCGCCCGACGGCACGCTCGCGGCTGAGACCTCTGCCGTGGTGCATCGCACGAAGGCGGTAGAGGCGGCCACCTGCGAGGCCACGCTACTGCCTGTAGAGGCCACGCTGCGCGTCACTGACCCCCTGCTCTGGACGGCAGAGACGCCGTGGCTCTACACGCTCCATGTGGTGCAGGAAGACCCTATGACGAAGCGCCAAGAGATGGCTTTCAGCACCAAGGTAGGTCTGCGCGAGGTCAGCATCGCGGGCAGCCGCCTACTGGTCAATGGCCGCGCCGTGCGCCTCAAAGGCGTCAATCGCCACGACACTTCGCCGCTGCATGGACGCGCCATCACCACCGACGAGATGCTGCGCGACGTGCTGCTGATGAAGCAAAACAACATCAACACGGTGCGTACGTCCCACTACCCCGCTCCCGAGCGTATGTACGCCATGTTTGACCACTTCGGTCTCTATGTCTGCGACGAGGCCGACCTCGAAGACCACGCCAATCAGTCGCTCAGCAGCGACACGGCATGGGCGGCTGCCTTCGTCGATCGCGTGACGCGCATGGTGCAGCGTGACCGCAACCATCCCGCCATCCTGCTGTGGAGTCTCGGCAATGAGTCGGGCGACGGCGACAACTTCGGCCCTTGCTACGACGCCGTGCGCCGTCTCGATACGCGCCCCATCCACTACGAGGGTTCGCGCGACGGCATACAGCCTTATGGCGGCACGCGCCACTCCGATCTCTACTCCACGATGTACCCCTCCATAGCATGGATGCGCGCCCACACCGACGGGCTCGACAAGCCGCTCTTCATCTGCGAGTACGCCCACTCCATGGGCAACGGCACGGGCAACCTCCGCGAATACTGGGACATCATCGAGGGCAGCGACGCCTGCATCGGCGGCTGCATCTGGGACTGGGCCGACCAGGCCATCTATCAGCCTGCGGCAGTGGCACGCCTCACCCCTGTGCTGCTCTCCGACGCAGACCTGCATACGGGTATGTGGAGCAAGGAGCACCCGACCATAGAAAGCACGGCCGACGACACCGCCACCGACCTCCATACTGCCCTATGGAGCAAGGAGCGTCCCACGCTCAGCGCCGAGGCTAAATCGCCCCTGCGGCTGACCACAGGCTACGACTACCCGGGGCCGCATCAGGGCAACTTCTGCTGCAACGGCTTGGTAGGGCCGACGCGTGAGATGAGCGCGAAACTCGCCGAAGTGAAGGCCGCCCATCAGTGGGTGATGTTTGGGCAGAAAAGTTTCGACAGCCGCCGTGGCGAAGCCGTCGTCAGCCTGCGCAACACCTTCGACTTCCTCACGCTCGAGGACATGGACCTCGTCGGCACGTTGCTCTGCGACGGTCATGAGGCGGGCACCCTCACCCAGCCCATCGCGGGCATCGCCGCTGGCGACAGCGCCACCTTCACCCTCCGTCTGCCGCGTAAGACCTGCAAGGCCGCTCTGAAAGCGGGCAAGGAAATCCTGCTGACGCTCGCCGTGACCTACCGCACAGCGCAGTCCTTCGCCGAGGCTGGGCACAGCGTCGCTACGGCGCAGTACAGGCTCGCCGAGCGTGCGCCCCTGCCGCCACTTGCCCTCACGGCCAAGCAGGCCAAGACAGCCGCACCGATGATGGCCACTGACGGCGGTGGCAGCCTCTACTACGGCAACGACCGCGTACAACTCTTCTTCGACGCGACGACGGCCGACCTCACGGCCTTGGCCTTCGATGGCCGCGAAGTCCTCACCGGCGCACTGCCGCTGCGCTACGCTGGGCACCGCTGGATAGAAAACGACCGCTACGAAGACACCGCCGACGGGCTGCACCCGACGGGCACACTGACCACGGAAACCCGCGACGGCCTGCTCATCGTCCACACCACACGCACGGGGACACGCTGCTCCACGGCCATCGACTACATCGTCTCGCCCCTTGGCGTGGTCGATGTCGTGGCCACCTTCACGCCCCATAGCCCCGACCTGCGCCGCGCAGGACTGATGTGCAGCCTCGACACGGCGCTGCAACACGTCGATTACTACGCCTTCGGGCCGTGGGAGAACTACGCCGACCGCCGCGACGCCTGCCACTTGGGTCGCTACTCCTGCCGCGTGGCCGACATGGGCGAACACTATGTCAAGCCGCAGTCGATGAGTGACCGCACAGGTCTGCGCGAGGTCGTCTTCACCGCCGACGACGGCTATGGCCTGCGCATCGTGGCCGACGGCGAAGTGAGCTTCTCGGCACTGCCCTACACCGACAGCGACCTCATGCGTGCGCGCCACACTTGGGAACTCACGCCACGCACCTACACCGTGCTCCACCTCGACGCTGCCGTGCGCGGCGTGGGCAACGGCTCGTGTGGGCAGGACGTGGATACGCTGCCAGCCTACTGCGTGCCCCAGAGGCCGATGTCCTATCACCTCCGGCTGACCCCTGTGCAGCCGTAAAAACTATCCGGGCAGACCGTGAAAACTATCTGGGCAGATAGGAAAAACTGTCAGCCCAGAGAGTTCGACCTATCCGCGCAGATCGTATCTGCCCTCATAAAGAGGGCGAAAAAATATGGGGCGAAAGGACGTGAGTTATCATTTATTTTTTGTACTTTTGCAGCGTCATTCACTCCTAACCAATTTATCACATTATGCTTAAAAAAACCTCTATCCTTTGCTTTCTGCTCGTAGCCGCTCTCTGTGCTACGGCGCAGATCATGCCGCGTCAGAGCCACGACTACCTCGGCCAGACGCACCGCTATGCACGCCACGAAGCACGCAGTATGCGTGCCGTGCGCGACTACTCCTTCATCGCCGACCAGCCCGAAGGAGAACTCCGTACCTACACCCGTAGCGGCTACTGCTACGACAACTACGGCGGCTGGGCCTACATCCAGCCACAGACGGGTCACAACGTCGATATCGTCTATGCTCCCGACGGCAAGACCGTCTATATCAAAGACCCCATCACTATGCTCACCCCCGGCACTTGGGCCAAGGCCACCATCAAGGATGGCACCATCCACCTGCCCATGATGCAGTGCATCCTCTACGACGAGCGCTACGGCCGCGGCTTCCTGCTGGTCAAGGCCAACTACACGGGCACCGACGATTATGACTTCCCGCTCTACGCGCCCGACTTCTCATGCAGCGAGATGACCTACACCGTCAATGCGGAGCAGGGCACCATCTCGCTCAACGACACGGAAGGCGGCCACGCCATCCTCACCGTCATCTACTCCGACGATGACTCCTGGGGCATCTATGGCGACTACGACAGCGTCTATACGCCATTTACCGCCACGCCGACCACGATGCCCGAAGGCATAGAGACGCAGCAGTGGATTATGGGCTACAACGAGATAGAGACCAACAACGCCATCACCCGCATCGTGCGCGTAGGCATCGACGGCGACCAGATGTATGTGGCTGGCATCTCACCCTACGACCCCGAGAGCGTCATCGTGGGCACCATCGGTGAGGACGACCAGGTGCGCTTCGCCTCCGACCAGTACATCGGCGACCGCTCGGGCTACACCCTCTACTTCGTGTCGGCAGAGTATGTGCCCGCTGCGAGCGACTACGACGACTACAACCTGCTCTATCAGCCCGAACTCATCATGGACTACGACAGCGAGCAGGGCATGCTCATCTCCACCTCCAAGCGTCAAGCCATCCTGCTCAACGCCTGCAACGGCACCGAGCGCATCTACTGCCTCGACGCCTTCATCCAGCCCTCGTTTACCCTCTCCCACGGCGTGGCAGGCGTACCCAAGGATCCCGTCATCACCATGTTTGACGACAGTGACTACGCTTATTACGACTATGTCTCCCTCGGTCTCGACATCACGCCCGAGGACATCGATGGCAACGCCATTGAGCCCGCGATGCTCTACTACCAACTCTACAAGCGCATCGCCCTCGACATAGAGCCCTTCGTGTTTAGCAGCAGCATCTACCCCACGCTCAGCAGCGACATGGTGACCGTGCCCTACGACTACGAACTCCCCACTTCCAGTGGCGGCCGATACATCTATCGCCACGGCGAACGCCTCTATCTCTACGACTACGAGTACGACGACCTTGGCGTGCAGACCATCAATTACAGCGGCGGCGAAGAGCACCGCTCCAACGTGGTCTGGGTCAATGGTAGCGTCACGCCCGACCCCAGCGGCGTAGGCACTGTGCTGCGCGACGACAGCGTCAGCGGCACCTACGACCTCGCTGGCCGCAAGGTCGGCACACCGCAGCGCGGCATCGTCATCAAGGACGGCCGCAAAATGATGGCCCAGTAGCCCACGCACTGACCACAACAACGCGAAAGCGGGACAGCACACCGGCAAGGTGTGTTGTCCCGCTTTCGCTTGGGCAGGACGGCGCTATGCCTCCGACCGCAGACTATCGCGCAGTATCAGGCGGGCTTCCGGCCCCATGCAGCAGAGCAAATCGATGATGGAGAGGTTGGGGAGAAAGCCGAGGCGATCGGCGAAGACTTGATAGTAGGGCACGCTGCGGTAGGCAACATCGGCCGAGAGCGGCATCTTGGGGGAGATGATGCGGCGCAAATCGGGCTCAGCAGCGGCGATGTACGCGCCACGATGTGCCGTCAGGCGTGGATGCAGGTCGAGGTCGTCGAGCACGGTGTGCAGGAAGGCGGCGTTGAGGTCGGCCAGGAAGGTGAACGGCGTGGCGTAGAGCCGCTCGAGGTCGTCGGCATAGTAGTCGAAAAAGGGCGAGGACTCGTAAGCCGCCACCAGCGCACGCCAATGCAGGCTGCGCCATCGGCCGTGGTCGCTGACGCGGATATCGGCCATCGGGGTATGCGACGTGCCACCCGCAGCCTTGGGCATCCCCTCCACGGGAATGCTCAACGCCAGAGGCCCATCCGCCGCCGCGATGCAGCAGCGGTTGCGATAGGTCTGCTTCTGGTAGTGCTCCGCCAGGTCTATCGTTACCGCTTCGTCGGAGCGACAAGCGGCATAGAGGCGGGCGACATAGGACACCGGCGGCAGATAACAAGCGGAGAGGAGCATCATAACAACGTATTCTTGGCGTAGCGACTGCGCAGTCGCGTCAGTCGGTCTCTTCGTGGCGACGCGACGGCGGCGTGAGCACCCACGCCGCAGCATTGCGCTGTGGGCCGAAACTCAGGTCAATGCCAGCGGCGAGCAACTGCGCAGCCTGCTTCTCGCCACCGCGAAAGCCGTGGAGCGTCCACTGCTGACGAGGGCGCACAGCCTTGCGAACAGCGAGCAGCACATCGAGGCAGCGGACGCAGTGGATGGTGAGCGGCAAACCATAGGCTTCGGAGAGCGCGATATGCCGCTCGAAGACCGCACGCTGCCGCAGCAGGTCACCGCCGCGCAGACGGTCAAGCCCACATTCGCCGACCATCACGACGGCATCGTGGCGGAGCAGCACTGCGATATGCGCAAGGCACGCTGCGAGCGCTGCGTCGTCCATCGCAGGGAGCCACCACGGGTGAAGGCC
>JAGHRU010000141.1 GCA_018066225.1 Candidatus Equimonas enterica | reverse complement strand
CCGCAGTAGTGGGTGAGGTTGAAGCCTTGGTAAGCCCCGCAGCCACTTGTGCCCATGTCGAGGCTGTCACGCGCCGTGCTGAACGCTGGTATCGGTAGCGGGTAGTAGAGCATAGAGCGGTCAGAAGGGGCTATTCCACATCTTCTATTTCGAAGTCTTCGAGGTCTTCTATGTCATCGTCGTCCGTGGGTTCAATGTCGTCTTCCCAGTCGGCGAAGTCGAGGTCGAGACGCTCCACGGGGCGGTCGCGGTGGACGATGCTGCCGCCTTCGCTGACGCTTTGGAGTTTGTTGCTCTCCGAGTTGAGTTCTTCCCAGAGAAGGTCTTTGAGCGCGTCGATGCCTTGCCCCGTGACTGCGGAGATGAAGATGACGGGCAGGTCTGTGGGCAGTTCGGCACGCAGCAATTCGATGAGTTCGTCGTCGAGCAGGTCGCTCTTGGTGATAGCAAGGATGCGGTGCTTGTCCAGCAAGCCTTCGTTGAACTGTCGCAACTCTTCGAGCAGAATGTGATACTCGCGCTGGATGTCGTCGCTATCGCCCGGCACCATAAACAGCAGCAGCGAGTTGCGCTCGATATGGCGCAAGAAGCGCAGCCCGAGCCCTTTGCCTTCGGCCGCTCCCTCGATGATGCCAGGGATGTCGGCCATGACGAAAGAGCGTCCCTCGCGATAGGGGACAATGCCGAGCGAAGGCTCCATCGTGGTGAAAGGGTAACCTGCTATCTTGGGACGGGCGTTGGAAACAGCACTTACCAGCGTAGATTTTCCTGCGTTGGGGAAGCCGACGAGACCGACATCGGCAAGGAGTTTGAGCTCGAGCACGACCATCATCTCCTGCATCGGCTCGCCGGGTTGAGCAAAACGGGGGGCTTGGTTTGTCGCGCTGCGAAACTGGTAGTTGCCCTTGCCGCCGCGTCCGCCACGCAGTAGCATGACAACTTGCCCATCTTCTACGACATCGCAGATGTATTTGCCCGTTTCGGCATCATAGGCTACCGTGCCGGGAGGCACATCAATGTAGCGGTCGGCACCGTCACTGCCCGTGGCGCAGCACTTACCGCCGTTCTCGCCGTGACCAGCGAAGATGTGGCGGTCGTAGCGCAGGTGAAGCAGTGTCCAGAAGTTGTGGTTGCCACGCAGATAGATATGGCCACCGCGTCCGCCGTCGCCACCATCTGGGCCTCCGTTGGGCTGGTATTTGGCGCGATGAAGGTGCATGCTGCCTCTGCCGCCCTTACCAGAGCGACAATATATCTTGACGTAATCGATGAAATTGGTTTCCATGGGGCTTGTGTTAGAATTGCAGGGTGAGTCTTGCGTTGATTTGACGGCCTGTGAGGTAATTGGGCACAGCGTATTGCGCTCCTGTGATGTCCGTCACCCAGTAGTAGGAATTGACGTTGCGGATACCCAGCAGGTTGAAGGCATCGAGTCCGAGCCAAGCACTACGCAGATGCTTGCCGAGGCCGCGGCGAGGGCTGTCGTTGTCGCTACGCAGCAGGCAGTAGTTGAGCCCGATATCGACGCGCTTGTAGGCTGGGGCGCGGAAAGTCTGGTGCGTGCGGTCGGTGTGTGGTGGGCCGAAAGGCAAACCGCCAGCCACGGCAGCACGGAGCGTCAGCGTCCAGCGTGTAGAGCCGGGGAAGTAGTCGGTGAAGTAGAGCGACACGTTGTAGCGTTGGTCGGTGGGGCGTGGCACCTTGACGCCGTCGATGGTTTCCGCGGTCTTCATCAGCGAGAGCGTAATCCACGAGTCCGTTCCCGGCACGAACTCGCCAAAGAGTTTGAAGTCTATGCCCGTGGCGTAGCCTTTGGCGCAGTTGCGGCCATAATAGACCACGCGCACGTTATCGACGCTGTATGGGATGAGATTGCTCAATGCCTTGTAATAGACTTCCGTTGTAAAGCGGAACGGCCGGTCGCCGAGGCGGAACGTGTAGTCACCTCCGAAGACGAAATGGATGGAGCGCTGCGACTTGATATTGCGGTTGGGCACAACGGTGGCGATGCCGCCTTGCAGCACCGTGTCACGCAGTTCCTTGTAGAAGGGCGCTTGGTAGTAATAGCCTGTGGCGAAGCGTAGCGTCCAGTTCTCGTTCTTGGCAGGCAAAAGGCCGATGCTGACGCGCGGCGATATGATGGTCTCCTTGTTCCAATCCCAGTGGGAGAGACGCAGACCGTAAGTAAGGTTGATGAGTCCGACGTTAGCGTGGATACGCCAACTATCTTGCGCGAAGGCTTCTATGCGGCTGGTCTGTATGTCGGTGAGGGCACGGAGCGAATAGATGAGCATGAGTTCCTTGTCGCTATGGGGCAGGGAATAACCCGTGGAGTCGCGCATCTCCCACTCGCGGGCGTTCTCCTTGATGATTTCGCGGCGGAAGTCGAAGCCTGCTTGCAGGGTGTGTCCCGTCTGCTTGGTGCGAAAGCGCAGCCCCACGTTATAGACGTGAGCCCGCAGACGGTTGCGCGCGTGCTCCATGTAGGTGCCGACGCCGAGTTGCTCTGCCGAGGTTGCTTCTTGCAGCCAGTATTCGCCCGAAATGTCGAAGGCCTCTTGCTCTTTGGTGGCAAACGAGGAGAATTGCAAAGCAAGGTAGGTGTCGGGATTGAAATGCCGCGTCAGTGTGGCCGCGCCAAAGAAGGTGCGGAAGAAGTCTTGCTCTTGTCCGTCGAAATAGACCTTGAAGGACTTGGCATCATCCATCGTGCCGAAGTTTGTCTCACGGTCGGCGGGCTTGAAGTTGTAGTGGTTGTCGGAGATGTTGCCCAGCACGTCCAGCGACCAGCGTTGCGAAGGTCGCCACGAGAAGGCCATCTGGTAGTCGAGGAAGTTGGGGCTGTACTCGCCGTTGGTGTCCATAGATCCCAGCAAGTACTTCGTCGTCTTGTAGCGCACGGAAGTCATGAGCGAGACATGCTTGTTGCCCCAGCCGAGGTAGCCCGAGGCGCCGAGGATGGAGCCCGAGAGCGTGGCTTCGAAGTGCTCTGGGCGTTTGTAGGTGATGTCCAGCACGCTCGACATCTTGTCGCCGTAGCGTGCTTCAAAGCCGCCACTGGAAAAGCCGATGCTCTCCACCATGTCGCTGTTGATGATGGACAGCCCTTCCTGTGCACCAGAGCGCACGAGCATAGGACGATAGACCTCAATGCCGTTGAGATAGACCACGTTTTCGTCGTACGAACCTCCGCGCACGTTGTATTGCGACGAGAGCTCGTTGTGGGTCGATACGCCAGCCTGTGTGGCGATGACCTCCTCCACGGCGTTGCCTGTGGCCGAAGGGCTCTGATGGGCATCGACGGGCTTGACATGCTGTATCGTCCCCGTCTGGGTGTGTTGTCCTACGGCTGTGGCTTCACCCAGCATAGCGGCGAAGGTAGGCAGCATGACATCGACGCGCAGCGAGTCCAAGCCGCGTGTATTGACCACGCGTTTGCGTGACTCGTAGCCTATCATGGAATAGACGATGGTCACCGTGTCGCGACAAGGCACGGTGAGGGAGTATTCTCCCCGAAGGTTGCTGACGGTGACGATGGCAGTGCCGTGCTGACGCACTTGGGCCAGCTCGACGTGGTCGCCAGTCTCGTCTTTGATGACACCAAAGACGCGGCAGCGGCGTTGCGCCATCGCTGTGCCTACGATGAGGCAGAGCAGCAGGAGAAGTGAGAGACGTTGCTTCATAGCAAAATTATAACGCAGCAAAATCGTTTTTATTGTGTGCGCGCGTCACTGCAAGATGCGCTCTATGCCTTGTTCGCGGTGCTGGAGGACGACGCGCACCCCGTAGCGCTGGTGCAAATGTTCGGCCAAGTGCTGCGCACTATATACGCTGCGGTGCTGCCCGCCTGTGCACCCGAAGCAGAACATGAGGGAGGTGAAACCACGCTGGAGGTAGCGCTCTACGTGAGCGTCGGCCAAGCGATAGACGCTTTCGAGAAAGGTGAGAATCTCGCCATCGTCTTCAAGGAAATCGATGACGGGCTTATCGAGTCCAGTGAGTGCCTTGTAGGGGGCATAGCGTCCCGGGTTGTGCGTAGAGCGGCAGTCGAAGACGTAGCCGCCACCGTTGCCCGATGGGTCTTGGGGGATGCCGCGCTTGTAGGAGAAGGAGCAGATGCGTACGGTGAGGCTGCCAGAGCCTTCGTGGCGCGAAGTGGAGGCTTCGTGCTGCTGAAAGCGGGGCAGGGTGGTCAGCCGCTGTAAGACGGCGCGCAGCACGGGGTAGTCGTCGGCGACGCCTTCGGACAGTAGCGCAGTGAGGTTGGCTATGGCGTGAGGGATGCTGCAGAGGAAATAGGACTTGCGCTCGGTGAGTCCGCGTAGGCCATACGCTCCTAAGACTTGCAGCGTGCGGAAGAGCACGAAGCGTCGGAGCGTGTGGCGAAAAGCGGTCGGGTCTGTGTCGGGACGCAAAGTGGCGAGTTCGGACAAATAGGCCCTGATGAGACGCTCGCGCAAATCGTCGGGATAGTGCGCCGAGGCTTGCCAGAGGAAGGAGGCGACGTCATAGTGGAGTGGGCCTCGGCGGCCACCCTGGAAGTCGATGAAGGTAAGGCGATCGCCATCGACGAGCACGTTGCGGGCTTGGAAGTCGCGGTAGAGAAATGTCGTGGTGCCGTCACCCGCAGCCACAAGGTCGGCGGCAAAGTGCTCGAAGTCGGCTTCGAGTGCCACCTCGTCGTAGGGCACATCGACTGGGCGCAGAAAGCAGTATTTGAAGTAATGCAGGTCGAAAAACACCGACTGACGGTCGAAGATATTCGGCTGCATCAGTTCGCTGAAATCTATGCCGTTAGCCCCTTCCACTTGTAGGTGTGCCAAATGGCGGATGGTGCGCTCGAGCAGTGCCTCGTCCCCCGAGCTGTAATGGCTGCTTTCGCGTCCCGAGCGGAGCACATCGTAGAGCGAAGTCGTGCCGCCATCCGTCTGGATGTAGCAGCCTTCGTCGGGGCTGACCGCCAAGATGGTAGGCACGGGCAGTCCCTTGGCGGCGAAATGGCGCGCGAGATAGAGGAAACTGTGGTTCTCGGCGTGGTCAGTGCCGATAGCGCCGATATAGTGCTGACCGTCGGCGGCCGTGAGGCGGTAGTATTGTCGGTTGCTGCCGGCCTTGGGGAGCGGCTCGATGTGCGCCACATCTGCGCCTTGCCACTGGCGGTAGAGCGATAGGAGTGCGTCCATAATGGAGAGAAAAAGTCGATATTTTGTTGTCGTTGATGATGCAGACTGATGAGGTGCTGCAATGTCTTGATAATGAGCCTGTTTCCTCTCTGCCCTTGTCGTGCGAACAATCTGGGCAGATAGTTTCGACAATCTGGGCAGATAGTTTCGACGGTCTGGGCAGATGGTTTGCACGGCCTGCCATGAGACTGTCGCGGCAGTCGTTAATGTGCCTTTGCGCTTGCCCCTATTGAGAACTTCAAATTCATCTGATAGGCGGCCACAAGACCTGCCGTCTCTGTGCGTAGGCGGCTCTCACCGAGCGACACGCTCACGAAGCCCTGCGCCTCGGCAGCGCGCACCTCGTCGATGGTGAAGTCGCCTTCGGGGCCGACCATGACGAGAGCGGCGGCATCGGGACGCAATACGTCGAAGAGGAAAGGCTTGGGGCGGTCGCTGATGTCACCTTGCGCGTAGCAATGGGCGATGAAACGCTGTCCCTCGAAAGGCTGCTTGATGAAGTCGGCAAAGCGTGTCATCGGCGTGAGGGTGGGGAGCAAGGCTTTGTGGCTTTGCTTCATGGCACTCACGAGGATACGCTCCACGCGCTCCGTCTTGACCACACGCCGCTCGGAGTTGGCGCAGTCTATGAGGTGCAGTCCGTCAATGCCAATCTCCGTTGCCTTCTCGGCCAGCCACTCCACACGCTCCATGTTTTTCGTAGGGGCTACGCATAGATGAATGGCGGCCTGCCATGGCCGCTGCCACGACCGCTCTGCGGTGATGCTGAGCGTGCAACGCTTGGGCGTGGCCATGGTGATGGTGGCATCGTAAAACGTGCCGCACCCATCGGTGACCCACAGCGCGTCGCCCTCCTTCATGCGGAGCACACGGACAGCATGGGCGGCTTCGTCATCGGGCAGTGCCGAAGTCTGCGCTATGTCGGGGGCGTAGAAGAGATGCGATTCTTTCATAGAGGAAGATGCTAATTTTGCTGCAAAATTACATCATTCCCGTGAGTCTGCCAAGTCTGTGCCCGGTTTTTAGCCCCTCTGGTGGCTTGTAGCGGCTGGAAAGTCCGCTAAATGAAGATAAAAGTTGCGTCTATATGCTAAAATATCTTAAAACCTTGCCTTTTTGCAGCGGCACTTGACGGAGTTTGGAGATTTCTGCTTAACTTTGCAATCCGTAAGCCTGCCGACGCCCTGTCTGGGCAAAGCCTTGGCCGCCACTTCAAAACCGCTGTTTGCTATGTCTGCCACTTCCATCCCACGACCTGCCCACGAGCGCGTCATACTGGGCATAGACCCGGGCACCAATGTCTTGGGCTACGGCGTGCTATCTGTCGATGGCAAACGCACCGAGATGCTGGCCATGGGCGTCATCGACCTCAGACGCGTGCCCGATGTCTATCTGAAACTGGGGCGCATCTACGAGCGTGTGATGGGCATCATCGACAGTTTCCTGCCCGACGAATTGGCCATCGAGGCACCTTTCTTTGGCAAGAATGTGCAGTCGATGCTCAAACTCGGGCGCGCACAAGGCGTCTGCATCGCAGCGGCCATTAGTCGGCAAATCCCCATTCACGAGTATGCGCCGATGCAGATCAAGCGGGCCATCACTGGCAACGGCAGTGCCTCCAAGGAGCAGGTGGCCGCACTCTTGCAGCGTACGCTCCACATCGCCGACAGCGCGATGCTGCCCTATCTCGATGCCACCGACGCGCTCGCAGCAGCCTATTGCCATTTTCTGCAAACCTCCCGCCCGGGTGTTGGGCAGGCACTCCCTGCTTATGGCTCGCATCGCAGCAGTACGGGAGGCGCACGTTCCTGGGCAGATTTTGCGAAGCAGAATGTGGAGCGTATCCACAAGTAAACATTGCATAAACGAATAGATATACCGTGATACCATGAGACGCTTTCTCCTTGTTTTTCTCCTTGCTTGCTCGGCTGTTGTGCCTGCCGGAGCGCAGGCGGTGTTTGACATGGTGTTGGAGAGTGCCATGCGTGTGGTCAATAATCCAATGAGCGGGTATATGCAGACGCAAGTGGCTCAATTTAAGCGTACTGCGTTGGTTTATATTAAGCAAAAGTCCTTTGAGCAGAAAGCAGAAGTAGATGCCGAATTTCTCGACACGCAAGCCTATTATCTCTCCGAGTTCTTGACGCGTTTCTTCGCGCAGGTGGTGAGCGATGCGTCGTTGCCCGAAGCGGCGAGAAAAGCGCATATACAGATTTTTATGCAAGCCTCGCTCGCCAATCCACTCTTTGGCGATGAAGACCACGAGACGGTGCATGCCTATGTGCTGGACGGTAGTGAGGTGACGCCTTTTTCGCTTGATACGGATTGGGAACGTGCGCACGCTTTCGTGGCATCACAGGAGGCACAATTACGCTAATTTTGCTTGATTTTGATGCAAAAGGGCATTTTGTGCCGCTGCTTTTTGCAATTTTTAAGAGTTTTCTTTGCAGTTTCAATTCTTTTTCTTATCTTTGCACGCTGTAAAAGGATAACGCGTTCGCGTGCGTGCGATATAGGAGTTAGCCGTTAGGATGGTGGCTGACTTCGTATGGCAAGCGGCGAGAGGCTGAAAGTTGATATGGGTAAGACCATGCGAAATAAGGTGATGAAGCGCATCTGCAACACTGTGGATGCGGCGGAGATG
Organism: Candidatus Equimonas enterica; assembly: GCA_018066225.1. Lineage (GTDB taxonomy): Bacteria > Bacteroidota > Bacteroidia > Bacteroidales > Bacteroidaceae > Alloprevotella > Alloprevotella enterica. Next base: position 6,867 of record JAGHRU010000141.1, on the reverse strand, counting down.
GCCACCATCGCTGAGCGACTGCATTTTCAGGAGGAAGGCCGCGCGTGGTATGTCTATCGCATTCCCTATCTCGGTGAGAAAGACTGCGCTGATTTTGTGCGATATGGTATGCAACCTTATCTGCCGACCTATGAGGATAAGGTGCGGATGCGTGGCGGTCGTACACTCATCGTGCGCCGCCCCAAGATACTCAACTATCTCTTCGTGCTGGCTACGGCCGAGCAGGTGGCGGCGTTGCTGCGCGAGAGCGGCACTTGTCCGCTCCGCGAGCGTCAGCAGGCCGATGCGGGGATACAGGCCTTTGAGCAGGCGCAGAAGGCACACGCGATGTGCCAAGAGTTATCTCAAAAGTTGAGCGAATGTCACAAACAACTTGCGCTGACGGATGATGAGAAGAAGGCAGCGGCGTTGCGCGCCACCATCTCGCAGCAATGTGGCGCATACCGTCGTCTGTTGCTGAGCATGGAGCAGCCGTTGCCGGGGCATCGCTACCTCGTCATACCGCACGAGCAGATGCATCGTCTTATGGTGGTGGTGCAGGGCTACGAGCGCGAGGTGCAGTTTGAAGTCACCGATGAGGCGATGCTGCACAAGGGCGACAAGGTGCGCGTCATCGCAGGGCGTTTTGCTGGTTTGCAGGGCTTCCTCTCTACCTCGCAAGGTAAGCCGGGTGGGGAAGTGCTGGTGAGTCTGTCGGAGCGTGTGGCCACGGACGAGAGCGGACATCAGACGTGCTGTCCCGTTTTGGCCGTCCGTACGCTGCATATCAAGGCAGAGGAGTTGAAGATTGTGGCTTTCGCGCCTGACTCTCCGCACTTCTTCAACCGCATTGCAGCCGTGGAGCGTGTCTTTGTAGCAGCACTCCGACAGCGCAAAGATACGGGGGGCATTACGCCCGAGCAGCGCGCAAAGATTGAGACTTTCGTGCAGCAGTGTGACGAGTTGCAGGACCTCTCTCGCGTCAATCGGGTGAAACTTCACATCTGCTTCTATGTGGCCTATTCCCTGCTTGGGCTGCCCGCACAGGCCAACAGCCATCTCCAATTAGCGCGCGATCCGAAGCAGGGCGTGGCAACGGCCAAGATAGCCAAAGCCTTGCCGCCTTCTGCCAGTCGCTATATCGACCGTTGGATGGAGGCCGTAGCGCAATCCTAAACGCTACTTACGCCTCGTCGTAAACGGAAAAATATCATAAGCTTCTCCTTTGTTGGACGCTATGTTGTTGAACCTCTGAAAGTTACGTTTCGGAGGGAAGAGAAGCCGTATCTTTTATCAAGTATATTTGACTTATGAATTTGGACGATAACCCCAATTACAAGCGCGCCTTGGACTACATCGCGCAGCACGATCTTACGGCTTTGACGCCGGGACAGCACCTCATCGACGGCGACCGCCTGTGGGTCAATATCGCAGAGGTCACGTTGAAACCTGCCGCAGAAGCCAAGTTTGAAGTGCACGACCGATACATCGACATTCAAATACCGCTCACGGGTACGGAGCAATATGGCGTCAAGCCACGCAGGGCGTGCCAGCGGCCTATCGGTGATTTCAATGCCGAGGACGACTATCTCCTCTTTGACGACCCTGTGGAGCAGGTGGTTACCCGCCATAAGGGTGAGATGATTGTCTTCACGCCCGATGATGCGCATGCTCCGCTCATTGGTGCAGGGGCGTTGCGTAAGGCTATTTTCAAGGTCAAAGTGGAGGCGCAGAAATGAACAGCATATTTCCCCGCCGTAGCCATCAGTGGTGGCTGGGCTTGATAGGCTTTCTCCTATTGTGGCTTGCCACATCTCCCGTGGTGGCGCAGCATATCTACCAAGGCGGTAGCACCTACAACACCACGCTCTACACTTGGGACGGCAGGTATCTCTATCAAGGTAGCAGCAAGTATGGCACCAAGTTGCTGACTTGGGACGGCAAGCATATCTATGAGGGTGGGAGCGTCTATCACGATAAACTCTTGACTTGGGACGGCCGCTACATCTATCAAGGCGGTAGCACCTACAACACTAAACTGGCGACATGGGACGGACTGTATCTGCATCAGGGCGGTAGCACCTACAATGCTACGCTCTGCACCATAGATGGCAAGCACGTCTATCAAGGCCGCAGCAAGTATGGCGAAAAACTCCTAACGTTTGACACCCCCATTCCTATTCCCGTTTTGTATATCGTATTGCAGTTATGAGAAACTTCAACGAACTCAAAATAGCCGTTGCTGGCACTGGCTACGTCGGCCTTAGCATCGCCACACTACTGGCGCAACATCATGAGGTCATCGCTGTGGATATTATTCCCGAGAAAGTTGAGAAAATCAACAAGGGCATATCCCCCATACAGGATGAGTATATTGAGCAATATCTCCCCAAGGTAATAGCCGGTGAGCATAGAGACCCTTCTTCCACTTGCACAGGTTCTCTTCGTGCTGCTTTATCTGTCTCTCCCCTTGAAGGGGAGTCGGAGGGGTCTCCCTACAAGGACGCAGACTTCGTGGTCATCGCCGCGCCTACCAACTACGACCCGGTCAAAAACTACTTCGACACCACGCATGTGGAAGAGGTCATCGCACAAGTGCAGCGGGTCAATCCCGAGGCGGTGATGGTCATCAAGAGCACTATTCCCGTGGGCTATTGCCGCAGCCTGTACGTCAAGTATGCCAAGCAGATGATTGCCCTTGGCAGCGACCGCAAGTTTTGTCTGCTCTTCTCGCCCGAATTCCTGCGCGAGAGTAAAGCGCTCTACGACAACCTCTATCCTTCGCGCATCATCGTGGGCTATCCCAAACTCATCGACGCACCAGCGTATGCCGAGGAGAATGCAGCCATCAAGAAGGTGGCAGGCAACCACATGGAGGACTATGCACGCACCTTCGCAGCCCTCTTGCAAGAGGGTGCACTCAAAGCGGATATCGATGTGCTCTTCATGGGCATGAAGGAGGCCGAGGCTGTCAAACTCTTTGCCAACACCTACCTTGCTCTGCGCGTCAGTTACTTCAACGAACTCGACACCTATGCCGAAGTCAAAGGTCTCGATGCCGCTGCTATCATCCAAGGCATCGGCCTCGACCCACGCATCGGCATGCACTACAATAACCCCAGTTTCGGCTACGGCGGCTATTGCCTGCCCAAAGACACCAAGCAACTGTTGGCCAACTACCAAGATGTGCCGCAGCAGATGATGTCGGCCATCGTCGAGAGCAATCGTACGCGTAAGGATTTCATTGCCGACCAAGTGCTGAAACGCGCTGGCTGGTATAGTTATAGCGACAACAACCAGTATGTCAGTGGTGAGACCGCCCCTGTCATTGGCGTCTATCGCTTGACGATGAAGGCGGGTAGCGACAACTTCCGCCAGTCTTCCATACAAGGCGTGATGAAGCGCATCAAGGCCAAAGGGGCAGAGGTCATCATCTACGAGCCCACGTTGCCCGATGGCACAACTTTCTTCGGCTCTCGCGTCATCGGCGACCTTGCCGCTTTCAAACAGCAGTCGGCAGCCATCATCGCCAACCGCTACGATGCTTGCCTCGACGATGTGCAGGAGAAGGTCTATACACGCGACCTGTTTAGAAAGGACTAACCGTTTGCGATGTTTATCCTTCTGGCCATCCCTTGCATCCTCTTGCTGCTATTGTTGGCGATAGTGGCAGGCGTGATGCGCCGCTGGAAGGTGGCACTTCTCTTTCTTGCGGCGGGCATAGGACTTAATGTCGCGACAGAGCAAATCCCGTTGAACATCTTTCGTCGTCCTGCGAAACCACAAGGCACAAGGATAAAGATACTTGAATACAACATTTGTGCGAAGGCTGCGTACCAAGCGCTGCACGATGATGCGTTTATAGCGTACATTCTTGCGCAGGACGCCGACATCCTCTTCCTCCCCGAAAATCTCTACTATACCGACTGCCGCCTCGATAGCGTTCTCAGCCAGCACTATCCTTATAGCATCTATCGGCAAGTGCCGAAGAAGGAGCGTCCCGAAGAGATGGGCATTTACAGCCGTTTCCCGCTGACAGGCATCAAGCGGCTGCCATCGCCCGACAATCCCAACGGGAGCGACACGATGATGCGTGCCATTGCCACGATAGGGCACAAGCGGGTGGCGCTCCTGCATCTTCACTGTTGTAGCAATAGCATTGGCGTAAGCCGTGCCTATCAAGAGCGAGAGCAAGATGCTGCGCTCATCGTGCAGTCCATGGCTGCTCTCCGCGACTCTGTCGATTACTTCATTGCTGCGGGCGACTTCAACGACTTGTCGGGCTCTCCTTTGCTCCGCTCACTGCAAGAGCAGGGACTACACGATGCGTGGTGGACGGCTGGTACAGGCTTCGGCTTCACCTACCGCGAGGGCTGGCGCCACTTCCGCCTCGACCACCTCCTCGTTTCCGACGCTATCACTGTCACCGACATCCACGTCGATGGCACCGCGCCGTACTCCGACCATTTGCCATTGGTGGCGATGGTGAGGGTGCCGGAGTGAAGTATAATATTGAAATATCCATAAAGATTGCACAAGAAAATAGTCAAATACAGTCCGCAGACAACATGCGATACTATTCTTCCAAATTCAATAAAGAATAAATGAATGACATACGAAGCATTCAAAGATGTTGAAACTGAGGTTAAAGACATTGTTTCCAATGTTCTTGAAACTGTTAAGACGAAGAGTTTCCCTGACTACTGCTTATTGCTGGCTCACGCTGGCTATCAGTATGAAAATGAAAATATAAGCCTCTCTCCTTATGTGATTCATAGTAGATTAGAGATTAACCAAGATTATACCCGTCAAAAATTTCTCGTGTTCTATCTCAATCAATATGCCACATTGCTGAAAGAGAACATTTGCATAGATAACGAATACAAGGAATATGACTTGAATATACAGATGATGATTTATTCTCAAATATGGGAATCACATTTGTTCTTGAAGACTCTCAAACGTATAGCAGATATTCTCAATGGGAAGCCATACGAATGGAAAATTCCATTTGAAAAGCCTAAAAGGAATGACTCTTCAAAGATCGTACCAGTTCCGAAGGCAACGTTCATTCAAGAGCAGATACTCACCCCGATGAGTACAGGTCATCAAAAGATGAGCAACCTACTAAAAACACTTTATAATCGCCAATTGAGAAATGACTTCGCTCACGCATCTTATTTTATAGACTTCAACACAGGGGAAATTCTCTCACAAGATAGCGAGCGTTACAAAACCAATCAATCGCTTTATTTTTTTGATTGGGAAAATATATTTATTCATACAGTAATGCTGTCATACCATCTTTCAAGAGCGATACACGATAGAATGCAAAATTTCTTGACAGACAACCCCGATATTGAAGAGGTTGTTGTTCAATGGCCTTCTTATAAGGAACCCGGAAAGATACACAATCTTACTCTCTATCCACAACAGTGTGCAAAAGAGGTTGAGTTTTGTTTTAGAAAAAAGCAGTAAATGGTAGCACATTTGCTGGTTGATTGTTACTTTTTATGCAGCGTAAACGCTGTTTCGCAACTTTAAGATGAGGCCTTTGGCCATAAGGGCACTCTTCGAGTCTTGCAGACGAATCTTTGTTGAGTGATAAAACAACATAAATCGAACATAAACAATAAAAACATATAACGATGTCAGAAGAAAGAAAAACCATCTACCTCTGTCTGGCCCACATGTCGGAGGATGGAATGGAGCAAAAATATGTCAAAGAAGCCTTTGATACCAATTGGGTCGTTCCTATGGGACCCAACGTAAATGCTTTTGAACAGGACCTTGCTAACTTTGCCAATAACAACAGCGATGGCAGTAAACTCGATTGTAAGGTTGTCTGCCTTTCAGCAGGTACAGCGGCCCTACATTTGGCATTATTGGCTTGTGGCGTAGGCCCGGGCGATGAAGTATGCGTGCAGTCGTTCACCTTCTGTGCTAGCTCACATCCCATAACCTACCTTGGCGCAACACCAGTTTTTATTGATTCAGAGGCTGAGACTTGGAACATGGATCCTCAACTTTTAGAGCAAGCCATCCTCGATCGTAAGGAGAAGACGGGTAAGTACCCTAAGGTTGTCGTCCCTGTCGCTCTCTATGGTATGCCCTACAAGATAGATGAGATTATGGCTATTGCCGACAAGTACGGCATTCCCGTTGTAGAGGATGCAGCCGAAGGCATGGGCTCACGCTTCAACGGACAGGTACTCGGCACCTTTGGTAAGTTTGGTGTTCTCTCCTTCAATGGCAATAAGATGATCACCACTTCTGGCGGTGGTGCTCTCATCTGCCAGAATGCTGATGATGCTCAGACCATCATGTGGTACGCTACCCAGGCGCGTGATGCCTACCCCTACTACGAGCATACCGCCATTGGTTACAACTACCGTATGTCCAATGTATGTGCAGGTATTGGCCGTGGTCAGATGACCGTCCTTGATGACCACATTGCACACCACAAGCACGTTCAAGAACTTTACAAGCAACTCTTAAAGGATGTTCCCGGTATCACCCTCCACGAACAGTCAGCCGATCCTCGTTACGATGCCAACTTCTGGCTCTGTGCAGCTACCATCGATTCCGATGTCAAGGTCAAGGGTCAGGAGAATGCCTACAAGGAAGTCATCAAGACAGCTGTTGGTGGGGCCGCCGGAGTCATCAAGGCAGTAGATAGTGCCACCACCGACTGCCAGCCCAACGAGAACGTAGAAGCCCTCCGTGTCTTCATGCTCTCCAAGAAAGTCGAGTGCCGTCCAGTATGGAAACCAATGCACAAGCAGCCTGTCTATAAGAACAGTCCAGCCTACCTCAATGACGTATCGGAATCCCTCTTCAAGGTTGGCTTCTGCTTGCCAGCAGGTCCTTATGTATCAGATGATGATG
>JAGHRU010000114.1 GCA_018066225.1 Candidatus Equimonas enterica | reverse complement strand
GATTGCAGCCGCAGCATGTTCCGTATGTTTGATATCCCCATCGTGATGGGAGATCTGGAGTGGGATCAAGACCAGCTGTCCGATCACTATTTCATCCTGCTCATCGAAACCGCTTTCCGATTGCTGGGCTTCAATAGTCTCGATGAGGCCTATATCTATCTAACACCTTATAGTGGTATCTTTGAGTGCCGCATCCCCGAAATCGCACGCCTCGTCCACGAATGTGGTGGTCTGATGTACTACGATGGAGCCAACCTCAACCCAATGCTCGGTGTCTGCCGTCCTGGTGACATGGGCTTCGACGTGATGCACATCAACCTGCACAAGACCTTCTCCACGCCTCACGGCGGTGGCGGTCCCGGCAGTGGCCCTGTCGGTGTACGCAAAGGCCTTGAAGATTGTCTTCCCTTGCCTCGCGTCACCTACAACGACGAATTTGGCTATCAGCTCCTCACGGAAGACGAGGGCAGTCTCGGACAGATCAGTGCATTCCTCGGCAACTTCGGCATCGACGTTCGCGCCTTCGCCTATCTCCTCTCCCTCGGTAAGGAGTACATCCCGATGGCAGCCAAACTCGCTGTGCTCAACGCCAACTACATCAAGGAAAACCTCAAAGCATACTACCAGTTGCCTATCGAGGGACTCTGCAAGCACGAATTTGTCTTCGACGGACTGCGCGCAGAGTACGGCGGCGACCATCACGACACAAAGCATGTCACCACGCTCGACGTGGCCAAGCGCCTGCTCGACTACGGTTTCCACGCTCCTACGATTTACTTCCCGCTGCTCTTCCACGAAGCGCTCATGATAGAGCCGACAGAGACAGAGAGCAAGGAGACGCTCGACGACTTCATCGCCGTCATGCAGAAGATAGCAGAAGAGGCCCGCGACGAGCGCGAGATGGTACGCACTGCGCCCCACAGCACGCCCGTGCTTCGCCTGGACGACGTGAAGGCGGTCAAGGACGCAAAGTTCACCTACAAGAATCTCTAATTTCTTGAATATAGCGGAGCTGGAGCAAGAAGCGCACAACGCCTTCTGCTTCAGCTCCTTACTATTTACTCTAAATCCCCTATCCTATGTACGATATTATCATTATCGGTAGCGGCCCCGGTGGTTATGAAGTAGCCGTAGAAGCCGCAAAGGAAGGCTTGCAAGTGCTCGTCGTGGAGCGTGCTCGCTTTGGCGGCACGTGCCTCAACGAGGGTTGCATCCCCACCAAGTGTCTCTGCCACAGCGCAGAAATACTGGACGAAGTACGCGATGCGGAAAGCCTCGGCATTACGGCTACGGACATCAAGTTTGACATACAGGCAGCAATGGCACGCAAGGACAGCGTGCTCGACAACCTGCGCGGTGGCATCGCTATGCTGATGAAGACGCCCGGCATCACCGTCGTTGAGGGCGAAGCAAAGTTTAAGGCTGGCGACGCTCACACCGTAGAGGTTGGTGGAGAAGCATACAGCGCAAAAAATGTGTTCATCGCCACGGGTAGCGACACCAAGTACCTCCCTATCCCCGGTGCTCACAGCCCTCGCGTACTCACCAGCCGCGAGATGCTGCAAATCGATCATGTGCCCGAGCGTCTCGTCATCATCGGTGGCGGTGTCATCGGTCTGGAATCTGCGGGCATCTTCAATAGTTTTGGCTCGCAAGTCACCGTCGTTCAATTTTGCAGGGAAATACTTCCGCCTTTCGACCGCGACATCGCCAAGCGTCTGCGCACCTCGCTCAAGAAGCGTGGCATCACGTTTGAAGTGGGTGCTGCCGTGACCGAAGTACGCGACGAAGCCGACCACGCCGTCGTCATCTACGACAAAAAGGGTAAACTCGCCGAAGTGGAAGCCGACACCGTGCTCATGGCCGTAGGTCGTGGCGCCAACGTAGGTACGCTCAACCTCGAGGAGGCTGGCATCGACTTTACGCCCCGAGGCATCAAAGTGGACGATAACATGATGACCAATGTGCCCGGCGTTTATGCCGTGGGCGACATCAACGGCCTCTGCCAACTGGCGCACGCAGCCACATTCCAGAGCTATCGCGCGCTTAATCATGTGCAGGGACGTGAGGACAACATACGCCTCGACATCATCCCCGCTGCCGTATTTACAACGCCAGAAGCCGCCATGGTAGGCCTCACCGAAGAGGCATTGGAGGCAAAGGGCATTGCCTATAAAGCGCACAAAGCGATGTATCGCGCTAACGGCCGTGCGCTCTCGATGAAAGCCGAAGACGGGCTTGTGAAAATCCTCGAAGCCGAAGATGGCACAATCCTTGGTGCTCACTTGCTCGGTGCTCACGCCGCAGATATGGTGCACGAAATCGCCGCACTGATGAATGTAGGCGGTAAGTTTAGCCAAATCGCAGAGATGGTGCACGCCCACCCCTCGTTGAGCGAAATCATCCTGGCAGCAGCACGCAGTTAAGTACATTTCCCCTCACGATTTAAGTCAACGCCCGCTGCGAGGAAGCCCTTGCAGCGGGCGTATCAACACATGGCAATAATGAACAAGCACTTATTCCCCCACTCCATCTGTACGTGGCTCGTCACATTGACCGCAGCCATCGGCATGGTCGCTTGTGCACCAAGCGCGCCCCAAAACGCGCAAGAGCAAAGTCCGCTCATCGCCTTTCTGCAACAGTACTGGCATCGCGACGAAGGACTCAACGACATACAACTGGAAGAACTGTTCAACACCCGCGAAGACAGTCTGCAACTGTTGCAAGACAGCCTTGCCATCTTCACCAACCTGCGCGGCACGATAGAGGGCATACGACAAGAGCACTTGGCTTCCTCGGTCCTTATCTCCTACCGCATAGAAATCGAGCCTGCGCAGTACTTTCGCCTAACCCTCGAATGTCAAAACCTCATCGCCAAAGACAGCCTCGCCACAGACCCCATCTACCAATTTGTCAAGAGCGCAGCCAATGGTAGCGAAGTCGTGGTGGACGGTTTCATCGCCACCCGTGTGGCGCGAAATAAACTCTGCGGTGAGTCGTTCATCACGGACAAACTCACGACATTCTCCTACCCAAACTATCAGTTTCACGTCGTAGATATGCGCAAGGATGCGCTGGGTATCAGTCCAAATCTGCTGCACAGCATCAAGTGCTTCCGGGCAAGCCTTGCCGACATGTGGTGTAAATACCGCCACGAAGCCTGTGACAAAGCGGCAAGCGATGCACGCTTGACGAGGTATCACGAGAGCCGAGAGAAACTGACCGAAGGCGAAAAGCAATACCTTGCACGCTACGCCAATTTGGCCGCCTCCGACCTCTATCGCAACTAACCCTACACCGCAAAAAAACAATCTGCCCAAGCCATGAAAACTGCTTGGGCAGATTGTTTTAACGACAAGGGCAGATCGTTTGAAGCGTCTGCCCAGATCGTGAAAGGGCTTATGGCAACAGGTGATTGATGACCTTTCTGCCACTGGCAATCTTAACGGGAGATGCAGCATTTGCTCTGCGACCACTCACGTCATAAGCCACGCTCGGGGCAGGCAACACCGCCTCAATATCGGTCAAGCCGTCGGGGTTTACGGGGAAGTCGTAGTTCGCCTTGCGAAAAGCGATGGCGCAGTCCTCCAGGTCAAAGACACGAGCGTCGCGCCACAAAGCCAAGAACTGATGGCGAACATTCCATGCGTCGCAGTCTGTACCGTGCAGGAAAAAGGTCAAGGCCTCCTCCTTGCCCATGTTGCGCCGACAGTCGAAGCGCGTGTTTACGTCCTCGGGGATGTCCGCCTGCGGGTACAAGGCAAAACGCGCACAACTCGCGCCGCCTTTCACGCCAAGCACATACTCACTCCCTTTGCCAACATTGCGCAACTGATAGCCCGCAGCCTTATCGCCCGTGATGACCCAGTAGCCATTGACGTTGTTGGGGCGCGTGATGGCACGGCAATACAGCGCATCGTCCATCATGGTTTGTGCCGTGATGTAGTAACGGCCTGCTATCTGCAAGGTATAAGCCGTTGAGCCTTCCCCGAAATACGCCCCTTGGGGCTCTGGGCTGGCATAAGGGCAGGCCTCGGCACGCGTCGTGGAGGAAGTGGCAAGGACGCGATTGAGTCGCTCATAGGCAGAGCGTGTAGGCTGAGTCACATAGTCCTGCCAAGCCGCTGCGCCAACTGCTCCAAGCGCCTCTACTTCCTCCTGATGTTCGGCGCAGTAAGCCGTAGCACCACGGCGCAGATAGTCGGCGTGCTCCTGCTCTAAGAAGTCGGCATAGGTGTAGCGACCTCCCGTAATGGTAGCAATGTCCAAGTCTTTGAAGACCATATCGTAGCCGCTACGCTGGCCGTTCTCCTCATAGAAGAAAGCAATATGGC